>NZ_JAFCMA010000012.1:0-206031 GCF_018130125.1 Bradyrhizobium sp. AUGA SZCCT0177
GCACTAAGTAGGCTGCACACGAGCATACAGGGCAGCGGAGAACACCCGGCCTTCCCTGCGCAATGGCTTTACGGCTTATGCCGTGCTCTCCCCGGAGACGAGTTCTTGGTTGACTCCGTCGCTGCCGTTCAGCTCTCGCCTACCCGACAGCTTGACACCTGCAACGGGTGCCAGGACCACACGGTTTTGCCGTACGCTTAGTCCACGCCGTCGTCTCAGCGTAAACCAGCGTCCACCGCAACCCGTCCAACGTCCGTGACGACGGCCGACGCCCTCTGAGAGGGACGGGATGGCGATATATGTGCACCTGATTTTCCTTCTGGTAAACAGAAATATTTTTTATTTCGGGGCTTGACACGAATTCCGGAAACCAGAATTGATTTGACCGTCGGGTCAGAATGTCGCGGGTGCATCGATGCTGATGGGTCCGCGGGAGGGATCAGCCCATCCTACCTCTGCCCAAGCCCGATCAAATTGCGTCCCTTCTGCACCAGGAACGCCAGTCCCACCGGCTCGGCGTGATGACGATGCAGCGTGTGCGATTCAAGGACGTGGTGGAGATTTCCCGGCAGGGACTGCAGCTCAGCCTTCAAATCGGACGCTACCGCGGCCATCACGGCGTCGAGCTTTCGTCCCCAATCGGTCTGGTCGATGCGATCGATCGAGGTCCGCAGCACGTGTTCGATATCGTAGACGTCGGTGAGAATGTCCCTGGCGATCGAAATGCGGTTGCGCTTCAAAGCGTGGCTCAGCTTTATTCGTTGGTCGTCGAGATGGTCGAGCACCATGGCGATGCTGATCGCATAGCGGGTCGCCGCGATCTCGGCGGCATTCTTGCTGCGCGCCGACCTGGTCGCGAGACGGGCCAGTTGCCATGGCACCTTGAGGTGCTTCGTCACCATGGTCAGGGCAAACGGCATCGCTTCGGGATGTTTCGCCGCGAACGTGTCGAGATGACCGCGTATCCTGGAAAGCGCCTCGCCGTCGAAATCATCCACCTTGGCTGGCAGCGCTTCATTGAAGGCGACGATGGCGTCGCGGAGCCGCAAGGCCAGCAGGATCTTCTTGAGATCGTCAAAGCTGGCGCGGGAGCCGGTATACTGGCCAAGAGCTCTTCGTACGTCGGCAACGCCCTGCTCGGAGCCGAGAAGCCCCTCGATCGTCTTGACTACCTTGGACTGGAAGCCGGCGACGATCAGCTTGGCTTCGTCCGGATTGTCCTTCACGATCAGCTGCTTCATCTGCTCGCAATAATCGCGCGCCATCGACGGCAGCTGATCCTGGTTGATCCATTCCCTGATCGCCGACAGCGACCCGCGCGATATCTGGCCGGAATTGGCGCGCTCGGGCGAGCGGTCGACGAACAACGCTTCGATCGGCTTGAAGAAGTAGCGCGACGGATTGCCGATCCGGTTGTGCGTCTCGCCGCTCTTGCGAAACTCGGCGCGCAGTTCTGCCAGGATGATTTCGAAGCCCGAAATGTCCTCGTCATACATCTGCATCCGCTCGATTTCGACGAGCAGGCTGCTGCGCGCATGCGACGTCAAATGACCGAGGTATTTTCGGATCCGATCGGCCTGGATTTCATTTTTGGGCGTCACGTGGAAAGGATCCCTGATCCGGTCCCTGATGAGCTGCCTCGAAGTGTGGGGCGCGTTCCTTGCAACCGGATTACTTTTTTATCCCGCAACTTAACGGTTTGGCCCCGCAGGTTCACCGGGGAGGGGTATGGTCCCTCCCCTATGTGACCTCCCCCATAAACATGGCTGTCCCAAATCCCCCTCGAACGGTTAAACTGGCGCAGGGCCGCGCGGGGACAGGCGGCCGGAGCCAATTCCATGACGCCGTTGAGCGACGAACCGCTTTCGCAGGCCATTTCCGTTTTGCTGGTCGAAGACGACGCGCCGACGTTGTGGCGGCTGCAGGATGCGCTGACCAAGGCCGGCTATCAGGTGCGCGCGGCGGCGACGCTGGCCGAGGCCAGGGCCGGCCTGGCGCAGGGCGCGCCAAAGGTGCTGCTGACCGATCTGCAATTGCCTGACGGGCATGGCATCGATCTGATCCGAGAGACGCGCCAGCGCTTTCCCGACACCGAAATCATGGTGATATCGATCCTCGGCGACGAGGAGAGCGTGATCTCGGCGATCACCGTCGGCGCCACCGGCTATTTGCTCAAGGACGCGTTTCCGACCGACATCGCGGCCACCGTCCGCGACCTCGTGGCCGGGCATTCGCCGATCTCGGCCTCGATCGCGCGTTTCATCGTGCGCCGGACCCAGAACAATCCGGAGCCGCCGCCCGGCCCGCCACTCAACACCGCCAAATTGACCCCGCGCGAGATCGATATCCTCTGGGGCATCGCCAAGGGTTTTAGCTACGCCGAAATCGCGGGCCATCTCGGCCTGTCGCGGCAGACCGTGCCCGGGCACATCAAGAGCATCTATCGCAAGCTCGAAGTGCACACCCGGGGCGAAGCGGTGTTCGAGGCGGTGCAGCAAGGCCTGATCCGGCTGTGACCGAGGACGCCGCAATCGAGGCGCCTCCCGGCGAGGTGCGCCGGCGGCTGCAGGTCTCCCGCCTGCTGCAATATGTGCTGCTGCAGGTGCTGATCGCCGCCGCCTGCGGCTTCATCCTGCGACAGCCGCTGCCCGCGCCGCCTGAAAATTATGCCGTGACCGAGTTCAGGCTGAGGCAAGGCGACACCGAGCGGTCCGTCACGTCGCCGCACTTCGCCAGCGCGCGGTCGCCCGCCGACGATCAGCCAACCTATTCCGGCCGGTTCACATTTCCGGCCGAGCAACCGCCACGCGCCTGGTCGATCTATCTGCCGCGCTTCACCAATGCCGCCGAAGTCGCCGTCAACGGCGTCGTGGTGCTGGACACGAGGCGCGATCCGGTCGCCAACCGGCCTGACCGCTCCACGCCGCAGATCGCCGTGATTCCGTCAGCGCTGCTGCACGGCGGTTCGAACGAACTCACCATTCGCGTGCTGGTGTGGGGCCCGATCTCGGCGTTTCTCGACACGCCCTACGTTGGACCTGACGATGTCGTTCGTCCCTATTACGACCGGCGGGCGCTGCTGTTCGTCACTTTGCCGATCGTGTTTTCGGCCTGGCAAGCGATCCTCGCGGTGATTCTGACGATCATGTGGGTGATGCGACGGCATGAACCGGCTTACGGCATGCTGGCGGCGGCGATGGCGGTCGGCGTCCTGCAGGCATTCCTGTCGACCCCGCTCGACGAGTCCCGCTACGCCACGCTCAATTCCATCGCGATCGCTTCCGCGCCGCTCGAGAGCGGGCTTGTTCTGGCCTTTGGCATTTTGTTTTTTGGCCGCAAATGGCCGCGCTGGGGCGCGGTCATCTTCGCTCCCAGCGTGATCCTTGCCGCTGCCGGCCTGATCGGCGGCCAGGCCTCGGTCCGGTCGCTGTATCTGTTCATCGGCACGCCGACCGTCGGGCTTTGTCTTGCGATGATGGCGCTGATATCAGGGAATGCGGTGCTGCGGCGGCAGGACGCCGCCAGCATCCTGCTGGGCTGCGCGGTCACCATCGTGCTGACCAGCTGGATCCACGACATGCTCTCCGTGCTGCAGATCGTCGCTGATAGACGCATCTTCTTCTCGCGATTATCCTATTCGGCGATGCTGGTGGCGATCGGCGCGGCGCTGACCTGGCGGTTCGCGCGCGCGCTCAACCAGGTCGACAGTTTTGCCGGCCGGCTCGTCACCCAGGTGCGCGAGGCCGAAGACAAATTGAAGGCCAGTTTCGCCCGCGAGGAAGAACGCGCGCGCGCCGCAGCATTGGCCCGCGAGCGCACCCGTCTTATGCGCGACCTGCACGATGGCCTCGGCGGCCAGCTCGTCAGCATCGTGGCGCTCAGCGAACGCGGCAATGATGCGAGCGCTGGTATCGGCGACGCCGCCCGGGCGGCGCTGAAGGATCTGCGCCTTGTCATCGACTCCATGGACGACATCGGCGGCGACCTCATGCTGGCGCTGGGATCGTGGCGCGAGCGCGCCATGGCGCAGCTGCGCCCGCATGATATCGAACTCGATTGGCTGATCACGCCGCCGGGCCTGCCGGTGCATCCGGAATTGCGGCCCTGGCACGTGATCCAGATCATGCGGCTGTTGGACGAAGCCCTGACCAATGCAGTCAAGCACGCCCGCGCGCGCCGCATCACCGTCAGCATCGAGACGCGACGCGAGCCTGACGGCCTCGATCAGGGCTGCATCACGATTGCGGACGACGGCAGGGGTTTTGCGCTGGCGCCCGATGGCGAAGCACCCGCCGAGGGCGCCAAAACGGGACGCGGCCTGCGCAACATGAGAAGCCGCGCCGCACGCTGCGGCGCCGGGTTGGAAATGACATCCGGCGCCGACGGCACGCGGGTGCGGCTGACCTTGCCGCACCGCTTTCCCGACAGCGACGCGAATGGTTGAATCGACCGAGCATGAGAGCGGCGTACTTCTCCCTCGCCCCGCTCTTGCGGGGAGAGGGTTGGGGTGAGGGGCTCTCTCCTCCATCTCGATCTATCGATGGACCTGTACCCCCTCACCCGGATCGCATCTGCGATGCGATCCGACCTCTCCCCGCAAGCGGGGCGAGGTAAAAAGAACATCATGCCTCAGCGCCGCCCGACGCGGTTGACGGGGCCGCCACGATTCCACGCTGTGCCGGGGCGGACACCGACGCCGCGCGCGCCGACTCCAACCACGCCGACGCGGGGCGTCGCGACCACGGCGGCGGCCACCGGCGTCGGCCGCACCACGCAGCCCTGCGGCACGCCGGCCGTCTTGCAATAGACCACCGCCGCCTGGGCCGAGCCGGTATGAAACGAAAGCGCCGCCACGGTCAGACCGGCGCTCAGCCATCCAGAAATCCTCAACATGTAACCTCTCCTGATTATTTTGCCGTGCAGCCTTGCGATGGACCGACCGGTCACCGCAGCCGACGTGGAGAGGTACTTGGGCCAGACCGGCGTGCGGCAACATCCCATGAAGATGGTGTGTCGACGTCGCGGGGCGCTTGCAGGGGAATTTTCGCTGCCATGAACATGGCATGGACCGCGCAGCCGGCCTCGACGAGTTTCCGCGAACGCTCGTTCAACCCGTCAACGCCCCAGCCAAGGTGATCCATGAAAAAATCAGTTCAACAATCCAAGCCTGCCGCAACCGCCCTCGTCTCGCTGATCTTTCTGATCGCCGGCAGTGCGCTGGTCTCAGCCCAATCCGGGCCGAGCCGCCAAGAGCAGATGGCGTGCCGTTCCGACGCCGGGAAATTCTGCGCCGAGCATATCGGCAAGCCGCCGCAGATGAACGCCTGCCTGCGCGACAACAAGTCGAAACTGTCCGACCCCTGCCGCAAGGTGGTGGAATCGCGTGGCGGATAGGTGAAGCGATCTGGAGCATCGGTTCTGAGTGAATCAGAAGCGAAGCTCAGCGACGTCGCTCGAAAAACGCGTGGGAAGGAGATCGATCAGTCCAGATCGAACAATCTGATCCGGGGCGTCTCGAGTCGCGCCGGCTCGGCCGCAAAGACCTGCCGCGGCTCGGTCTCTTCGCGGACCTTCTCCTCGACCTCGCGAAGCTCCTGATCCTGCCGCGGCCGGCGTCGTTCAACCCAATTCTGACGACGCTCAGCCTTGCGCTTCTCCTCAGTGGCGCGTCTTGCCTCTCGCCTGATATCGGCGTCGCGTGACTTCACGTCGGCATCGCGCGCCCTGATATCGCTATCGCGCGTTTTGGCAAAAGCGGCTTCGGGCGTTCTGATCGGCTCAGGATTTGTCTTTTCGGGCGCAGCTGCCTGCGTCACGGGTGCGGCGGTCGTCGGCTGTGGTGATGCTGCGGGCGGCGTGCTCGCTGCAGCTCCAGCGGGCTGCGCCTGGGTCGAGGTGGTCGTGACGGGTTCGTTCTGCGGTTGGTTCTGCGCTGCATTCGGTGCGACCGCCGCCACGTTCGGTGCCGGTTCCGACGAAGCCTTCGCCGGGATCGGCTTCTCCGACATCCGCAGCTCAAGCTTGCTCGTTTCGATCCTGGGCGCATGCGGGCTGACGATGTTCGAAATCAACATGCCACCGCCAAGGCCCGCGACAACAGCCGCGACCACGGTTCCCACGCCTGCAAAATATGCCGTCGAAATGCGCATGGTTCGGCTCCTTGGATCCACGCGGGAAAACGCGCGGATAGGGCCGATGTTCCGATATGGGAAAATGTGGAAACGATGGAACCGGCGGCGTGCGCTGCGGCCGCCGCAATCGCTCAGATCATGGAGGCTACTTTTTCGAGCCCGATGATGCGGGCGAGCGAGCGCACTTCGCTCTTCTGGTCTTCGCGCAACTGGAACAACAACGGCATCGCCGCCGATTTCAGCTGCTGGACTTCTTCAGCCTCGGGATCGATCGGAATGCCGGCCGCCGCATTGGGATCGGCCTGCCGCTTTGCGTGAATCTTGCGGGCGACAGCCTTCAACGCGGTCTCCACCGGCGGCCAATAAGATTCCTGCGAGGCAGAAAGCTTGAGGCGCTCCTTGATCCCGGCGATCTGGATGTCGCTGAGCAGCGCGTAGTTCTTTTGCGGGGCCGGCTTGGCGGCGGCTTTGGCTTTGGGCGGTGCCGCAGCAGGCGCCATGGCGGGTGCCGCGACTTTCGGAATTCCAAGATCGGCCGGCCCGGTCGAGGCATAGGCCTGGCGCAGCGGCTCGCTCAGTACGGGGGCGGCCTGCGGCGGTTCAAACGCGGCCAGCGCCATCGTCGCGATGGCGAGCTTGTCCTTCTTGCTTTCCTTGTTGGAGACCGGGTTTTGGACCGCGGACGGCACGGAGGCCAGTTCGTAATGCACGGCGAATAGGCTGTCGCGGCCGAGAATTGCGGTGGCGGCGGCGCCCACCACGAGGAAACAGGTCAACGCAACGATCGTAATGACTTTGGTCAACAACGTCTCCATTCCGCCGATCCTAGAGCCTGTCGGCTCCAGTCTTTATATTTTTGACGCGTTTCTTGACGCGAACCGGTATCCACCTCGCTCGAAAACGCTACCGAGGATGCCCGAAAGCTGGATGGTAATTAAGGCTTTACCATGCCGCTCAAGGGGTTAGTGCCCCCGGAAAAGCGCGAGAATCGCGTCGAATCGGCAAAAAATCAGGCCGCCGCGGCCAGATCGTAGGCTTCCTGGATGTCGGCCACGATATCGGAGGCCTCCCAGAGCGCGTCGGGGGCGACCGAACGCAGGCTGATGGTCCAGTTGCTTTTGCCGGTGCGGGGCATGCTGAGGATGTCGAATTCGACGTTGCGGCAGAGCGGGTGCCGGTCCAGCGCGCGGGTCACCCGCCACCTGATTTCGTCGATGGTGGCCGGGGTTTTGGCATAAAACTGATCGAAATCCATCTTGCGCCCCCTTATTTGCGGTCGGTCCGGCCGTGCCGCCGGCTATCCTGTGGTTCTATTGTTGGGGCGGATTTGGTTAACGGCCCGTTAATCCGGGAACGGCACGAGAAACAACCCTGCATGGCGGAAACAACCCAGGAAGCGACGACCGCCACGAACGGGCCGTCGGTCCGCGCCGCATTGCTGGCGGCCGCGGGCATTTCGATCGGCACGCTGCTGCTCGCGACCTTCGAATTGTCGATGGCCGAGTGGCCGTCCGGCTTTGTCCTGCTCGGCATCCTGCCGCTGACGGCGCTGATGTTCTTCGGCTGCTGCCTCTGGACGGCGACGCTGCTGCTTCGCATCCCACGGGGCGGGACAAAATTCGCGATCCCGTTCCTGATGTGCGCGGCGACGCTGGCGCTGCTGGTCTACGCACCACTGCAGAAGGTCGCGCTGCAGCGAAACTTCCACTGGCACCGCGCCGATCGCGAACGGATCGTGGCCCGCGTCGAGGCCGGCGAGCTCAGGCCGAACGTCCCCTACAACAAATACATGATCGCGCTGGGCGCAAACGAGCCCAAGGTTTCCGCCGGCGGAAACGACATCGTCATCGACACGGCCAAAGAAGGCACCTACGTGCTGTTCCTGACCTCGCGCGGCCTGAAACACTATTTCACCGGCTTCCTGCACGTGCCGCCGGGCAGCGATCCCAAAGACTTCTTCGAGTTCGACGACAAACCGCCGAGCCAGCTCGTTCACTACGACAAGAATTGGTATTTTGTGGCGAACTAGGTGAACTGGATTTTCGCCGCCGCGGCGCGATACTCGACTAGCGTCCGTGCAACCAGTTCATCGACGCCAAGCACTTCGGTCACGCCCGAGGTGGAATGGCCGGCGCTCCAGATGTCTTTCCAGCGCTTTGGGCGGTTTTCGCGCGCGCCGATGTCGATGTCCTTGCCAATATCGATGGCGCCGCGCGCCGGCAGATCGTCGGGATCGAGGCCGGCAGCTTCGATTGATGGCCGCAGCATGTTGGTCTGCAAACCTGTGAAAGCCGTGGTCAGCAAAATGTCGTCGGCGCTGCTGGCGACCAGCATATCCTTGTATCTCGGATCCGCCATGCTCTCGCGCGTGGCGATGAACCTGGTGCCCATGTAGGCGAGGTCGCAGCCAAGCGCCTGCGCCGCGCGCAAGGCATGTCCGTCGCTGATGCCGCCCGCGAGCACCAGCGGCCCGTCGAAGAAGCCGCGCACCGCACGCACGAACACGAACGGATTGAGCCAGCCGGTCTGGCCACCCGCGCCTGCGGTCAGCAGTACGAGGCCATCAGCGCCGGCAGCGACCGCGCGTTCGGCGTGGCGGATGCTGGCGACGTCGGCGAAGACAAGCGCGCCGGCATCATGCAACGGCGCCGCGACCTGTGCCGGCGATCCGACCGAGGTGATGACGATCTCGGGCTTGTGCCGCAGCAGCACCGCCAGATCCTGCGCCAGCCGCGCATTGGAGCGATGCACAATCAGGTTCGCGCAGATCGGCGCTGCGGGCTTGCCGCTCTCGTCCGAATAACGCTGCAAACGGCCTTCGATCTCGCTGAGCCATTCTTCGAGCTGTTCGTGGCTGCGGCAATTCACCGTCGGGAACGAGCCGATCACGCCGTTGCGGCATGCGGCGACCACAAGCTCGACGCCGGAAACGAGAAACATCGGCGCCGCGATCAGCGGCAGGCTGAGACGATCCTGAAAGCGCGCGAGAAGATCGGATGTATGCATCATCGCAACTTGAGCCGTGGCCTTGGTGTGCTAGCGGCTTTATTTTTTTGACGCGTTTTCTTCACGCGAACCGGTATCCACTTCGCTTGAAAACGCTATAGGATCAACATTGGCACGATCAAGGGCCAATTACAAAAGTTGCGGGAGGAATTTTGAGATGAACAATCCGCTGTACGCGTCTCCGGTCGCTTGCGAGCAGACGCTGCGGGCGCTGGCGCGTTACCCGGAGCGGACCGCGTTCAGCTGGCCCGGCGGATCGATCACCTATCAAGGCACGACCGATCTGATCGGCCGCATTCAAGCCGTGTTCATGCGGCTGAACTTCGAGCCCGGTACCCGCGTCGCTTTCCTCACCGCCAACCGCGCCGACGCCTGGTGCGCGGGCGTCGCCGCGCAATTGTCGCGGCTTTCGATCACCTGGCTGCATCCGCTGGGCTCGCTCGACGATCAGCTGTTCCAGCTCGAGGACTCCGAAGCGCAGATGCTGGTGGTCGACGGCGTCACCTTTCGCGACCGTGGCGGCGAACTCGCGGCCAGGGCCAACGGTCTGAAGACGGTGTTCACGCTCGGGCCCGCCGATTACGGCGCCGACCTGCTCGCCGCGGTCGAGGCTGCCGGCAGCGCCACGGCACGCTGCTTTGCCGGCCTCGACGATATCGCGACCCTGAACTACACCGGCGGCACGACCGGCAAATCCAAGGGCGCATTGCGCACCCACCGCGAGAATAGCGGCTCCGCCAGCGCAATCCTGGCGGACTTCGAAATCCCGGATCGGCCGAGCTATCTCACGGTGGCCCCGATCAGCCATGTCGCCGGCACCAAAGTGCTGCCGACGCTGATGCGCGGCGGCACCGTGCACATGCTGAAGGGTTTCGATCCCGAAGCCGTGTTCAAGACCATCGAGCGCGAGCGCATCAATTTTACGCTGTTCGTGCCGACGATGATCTACGTGATGCTCGATCATCCATCGCTCGACAGGACCGACCTCTCCTCGCTCGAATTGGTGCTCTATGGCGCATCCGCAATGTCGCCGAGCCGCCTCGTCGAGGGCATCGAGCGGATCGGGCCGGTGTTCTCGCAGCTCTACGGCCAGACCGAGTGCTATCCGGTGTCGGTGCTGCGCAAGGCCGACCACGATCCGAAGACGCCGGAAATGTTTACGTCCTGCGGATTCCCGATCTCGGCGTGCGAGGTCAAGGTGCTCGACGACAACGACCAGGAGGTTGCGACCGGCGAGGCCGGCGAAATCTGCGTGCGCGCGCCGCATGTGATGGCCGAATACTGGAAGCGGCCGGAGCAAACCGCCGAAACGCTCAAGAGCGGCTGGCTGCATACCGGCGATATCGCTCGCAAGGACGAGCGCGGCTATATGTTCATCCTCGACCGCAAGAAGGACATGATCGTCTCCGGCGGCTTCAACATTTTTCCGCGCGAGGTCGAGGACGTCTTGTCGCAGCATGCCGATGTCGCGATGGTCGCCGTGGTCGGCGTTCCCGACGATAAATGGGGCGAGGCCGTCACCGCGGTGGTGGTGGCGCGCGAAGGTGCGAAGCCGAATGCGGATGAGTTGATCAATCTCGTGAAAACGAAAAAAGGCTCGGCGCACGCGCCAAAGCACATCAAATTCGTCACCGAGTTGCCGATGACCGGCGTCGGCAAGGTCGACAAGAAGGTGCTGAAGGCAGGCTTCTGGACCGGCCGCGACCGGATGGTGGGGTAAATTTCCGGCTCACGCCAGCAACTGATCGAGCCGTTCGCGCAACTGGTCCTGGTGATAAGGTTTTGCAAGCCGCGGCAGATCGAGCTGCGCGCCTTCGGGCAATTCGGCATAACCTGTTGCCAGCAGGATGGGCAGCGACGGGCGCACCTGGCGCGTCGCAGCCGCGAGTTCAATGCCGGTCATCCCGGGCATCACGTGATCGGTCATCATCAAATCGATCGGCTGCTCGCTCCTGAGAATGTCGAGCGCATGCAGGCCCGAATTGGCGCCGATCACGTGGTGACCGAGGTCTTCCAGCATCTCCATGGTCGACATGGCAATCAGCGGATCGTCGTCGACAAACAGGATCACCGCCGAGCGTTTGGTGCCTTGCGTCGCCGGCGCCGGAGCCTCGACCTCCGGTGCAGCGGTAGCTATCGGGAGTATCAGCGTCGCGGTGGTGCCTTTTCCGACCGCGCTTGCAAGCCGCAAGGCGCCACCGAGTTGCACCGCCA
Organism: Bradyrhizobium sp. AUGA SZCCT0177; assembly: GCF_018130125.1. Classification (NCBI taxonomy): domain Bacteria; kingdom Pseudomonadati; phylum Pseudomonadota; class Alphaproteobacteria; order Hyphomicrobiales; family Nitrobacteraceae; genus Bradyrhizobium; species Bradyrhizobium sp. AUGA SZCCT0177. The sequence goes on from NZ_JAFCMA010000012.1 coordinate 11,352, forward strand.
GGCCGTGCACCATCGACAGGCCAAGGCCGGTGCCCTTGCCGAGTGGCTTGGACGAAAAGAAGGGTTCAATCGCCCGCTCCAGTGTCTCTGATGTCATGCCAGTGCCGGTATCGACGACGGACAGCCTGAGATAACGGCCAGGCTTCAACACCGCATCCCTGGTGATCTTCTGCTCGTCCAGCCTGATGTCGATCGGACCGCCGTCGGGCATCGCGTCACGCGCGTTGATCGCCAGATTGAGGATCGCAAGCTCAAGCTGGTTGGGATCGATACGCGCCGGAGGCAGGCCGTCCTTGATGTCCAACCGCACCGCGACGCGCGGGCCGAGCGAGCGTTCCAGCAGGTTGGTCATATCCTGAATCAGCGAACGGAGGTCGACCGAGACCGTGCGCAAATCCTGCTGACGCGCAAAGGCCAGAAGGCGCTGGGTCAATGACGCACCCCGTTCCGCGCCCTGCATGGCGCCATCGACCAGGCGGTGAAGCCGGGGATCGTCGGGCATGCGCTTGCGCAGCAGATCAAGGTTACCCATCACGGCCATCAGCAAATTGTTGAAATCATGCGCCACGCCGCCGGTAAGCTGTCCGATCGTCTCCATCTTCTGCGCCTGGCGTAACTGTTCCTGCGCCTTTTCACGCGCGGCGACTTCCTTCATCAGATCGGCGGTGCGCTGCTCGACGCGCTGCTCCAGTGTCGCCGTCAGTTCCGCCAGCGCGGTGCGTTCGGCGGCGAGTTGCGCGAGCAGGGCCTCGCGCTCGATTTCCGCAACCTTGCGCGCGGTGATATCGGAGCAGACGCCGACCAGCGACTTGATGCTGCCGTCCGGCCACCGTACCGCGCGGGCGCGGGTGTCCACCCAGTGCTGCGAGCCGTCGGGCCAGATAATCCGATATTCGATGCGGTAATCCCCACCGGTCTTGATCGCCTGATCGATGGCTTCAAGACGGCGCTCCCGGTCGTCGGGATGAACCGCAGCCGACAAATCCTGAAAAGTAAAAGACTCGCCCGGCTTGCGGCCGAAAAAGCGCGCGCAGGTTTCCGATGCTTCGAGTTTGTATTCCGGCAAATGCAGTTCAAGCGCCCCGAGATGACCGGCATTCAGCGCGGTCTGCAGCAGGCCTTCGCTTTCGGTCAGATCGGCGAGGATCGAGCGCGTCTGGTACTGGCGGCGCCTGGCCCGGACCGCAGAACCGACAATGCTGACAAGCGTCGTCGGATGGAAAGGGCGCTCGATGAAGGTGACATTGCCCAGGATTTGCCCGAGCCGCATCGCATCCGGATTGCGCTCGGGACCGCCACCCTGTCGCGTCAGCAGCACGATCGGGAAATCCGACCACGGCGGCTGGCTGCCCAGCCAATCTACCAATCCCCGGAGATCCGCGGTCTTGATCGCCTCGTCAGCGACGACCGCAAGGCCAGCCCCGCTTTCGATCTCATGGATCAAGCCGGCAAGATCGCTGCAGGTATTGGCGTAATACCCCGCTTCCCTGATGAGCGTAGTGGCCACGGACGAATCGCGCCCGGTCGGTGCGAGAATGACGGCGCGCTCAGACGATGCGCCCGGTTTCACGGCTGCTGCTCCTCGAACAAGCGGCGTTCCTGCAGCAAGGGCTGCCCTTCGCCGACATAAACCGGAACGCCACGCAGAACGCCATGGAAACCGTCCAGCGGTTCACCAATCGTCAGTCCGCGATTGCCGATGCGATATTCGCGAATCGTCGATTCGTGCATGCCGGTACGCTTCTTGATGACCGACATCGCACGCCGCACGCTGCCCAGCGCTTCGAAATAGCGTAGCAGCACAACCGTATCGGCAAGGTACGTGACATCCACCGGCGCCTTCATATCTCCGATCAGTCCATGCTGTGCCACCGTCATGAATGTCGCAGCACCCTGGCGGTTCAGATACTGCAGCAATTCATGCACGTGCAGGATCAGGGAATTTTCTTCGGGCATGGCGGCCTGATAGCCGTTGAGGCTGTCGATCACGACCGTCTTGATCCGGTCGTCATCGACCCGCTTGCGGACGCGATGGGCGAATTCACCGGGCGACAGCTCCGCGGCATCGACCTGCTCGATGAACAGGCTGCCGCTGCGCTGCATTTCCTCGAGATTGATGCCGAGCCCGATCATGCGCGAAAACAACAGCCCGAGTTCTTCGTCGAACACGAACAACGCCGCCCTTTCACCCCGCGCGACCGCCGCGACAATGAAGGTAATCGCGGCCAGCGACTTGCCGGTTCCCGCGGGCCCGAGGATCAGGGTGCTCGATCCTGACTCGACGCCGCCACCCAGCAGCCTGTCGAGCTCCGCGATGCCGCTGGACATCGTGGTTCGCTCAACCGCCCTGCGAAACTCCGAGGCCACCAGCCGCGGAAAGATATTCATCCCGCCGGTCGTGATGGTGGCGTCATGATAGCCGCCGCGAAACTTCACGCCACGATATTTGACGACGCGCGCCCGCCGTCGCTCTGCGCCGTAGGCCGGCGCCAGCTCCTCCAGCCGCACCACGCCGTGTGCCACACTGTGAACGGTCTTGTCCGCAGCCTCGGCGGTCAGATCGTCGAGCAGCACGACAGTGGTATTGAACTTCGCGAAATAATGCTTGAGCGCCAGGATCTGACGCCGATACCGCAGCGAACTTTGCGCCAGGAGCCGGATTTCGGAAAGACTGTCCAGAACCACCCGGGCCGGCCGCGTGCGTTCCACGGCTTCGAATATCTGCTTGGTGGTCTCGCCGAGTTCGAGATCGGACGAATAGAGCAGGCTCTGCTGCTGTTCGGAATCGAGCAGGCTCTCCGGCGGCAACAATTCGAAGATGTCGATACGCTCGTCGAGCGCCCAGCCATGGGACGCCGCGCCCTCGCGCAGCTCACGTTCGGTTTCAGACAGCGTGACGTAGAGGCACTTTTCGCCGGCGCGCGCGCCTTCCATCAGGAATTGCAGCGCAATGGTGGTTTTGCCCGTGCCGGGCTCACCTTCGAGCAGAAACAGATGGCCACGCGTAAAGCCGCCGGACAGGATGTCGTCCAGGCCCCACACGCCCGATTTTGCCTTGTCCGTGGGTATTCCGACTGCGTTCATGAGGCCCCCTAACGGAGGGCAACTCCGGCGATATCAGGGGGTTCCCCGGAGATGGAACCAGGAGGAGAAAATTCGGATCACATCGCGCCGTTTCCGGCCAGCAGCCGGAAATTCGTTGGTGACATGGCCAGCGTTGGACGGCCGGCTTCACGGCAAGCGGGGAACGGCGCTCCCCGCCGCAGCGCCATTGCCCGGCCCCGGCCTCATCGCGGTATCAAGCCGCCCCTGCTCGCCTTTCAGCGTGAGCCTTGGTCTTCTCGAAATTATTCGGCACTTCGATATCGACTTCGAGCGTCGACACGGCCGGGCCGCGGTCAAGCTTGACCGTGACCTTGTCAGGATCGAGCTGGATGTGCCGGGAGACCACGGCGAGGATCTCCTCGCGCAGCGTCGCCAGCAGGTCCGGTTGACCGCGCAGGCCGCGCTCGTGCGCCAGCAGAATCTGCAGCCGCTCCCGCGCCACCGGGGCGGTTGCCTTGCGGCCGCTGAACAGGCGAAGCAGATTCATACTCATGCCGCCCTCCGTCCGAGCAATCGGTTCATAAATCCCCTGCGTTCGGCCGGCACGACCATGTCGACGGTTTCGCCCATCAGGCGGCGGACCGCGTCGGTATAGGCGCGAGCCGGTGCACTGGCCACATTGTTCAGGGTGACGGGAGAGCCGACATTCGAGGCGCGAAGCACATCCTGGCTCTCGGGGATGATGCCGAGCAGCGGGGTTGCGAGAATTTCGAGGATGTCATCGATGCTGAGCATCTCGCCGCGCGCCGCGCGCACCGGATCGAACCTTGTGATCAGGATGTGCTTGGTCACCCGCTCGCCCTGCTCCGCCTTGACGGTCTTCGAATCGAGCATCCCGATGATGCGGTCGGAGTCGCGCACCGAGGAGACTTCCGGGTTGGTGACGATCACGGCTTCGTCCGCATAACGCATCGCCAGCATCGCGCCGCGTTCGATGCCTGCGGGACTGTCGCACAGGATCCAGTCGAACTTGGTCCGCAGCTCAGCGATGACCCGGCCGACGCCTTCGTCGGTCAGCGCGTCCTTGTCCCTGGTCTGGGAAGCTGGCAGTAACCACAGATTCTCCAGGCGCTTGTCGCGGATCAGCGCCTGCTGAAGCTTGGCGACGCCCTGCACCACGTTGATGAGGTCGAACACCACGCGCCGTTCCGCGCCCATCACCAGATCGAGGTTGCGCAGGCCGACGTCGAAGTCGATGACGACGACCTTCTCGCCGGCCTGGGCCAGCGCCGCACCGAGCGCGGCCGTGGACGTCGTCTTTCCAACGCCGCCCTTGCCTGATGTAACGACCAGGACCTTTGCCATAATTGATCTCCGTAGCCGATTAATTCAGCGGTGTAATTTTCATGGTGTCGCCTTGCAGCCAGGCCTGGGCCGGGCGATTCCGCAGCGAGGCGTCGATTTCTTCAGCAGTCTGGTAGTAGCCGTCGATGGCGAGCAGTTCCGCCTCGATCTTCTGGCAGTAAATCCTGGCCGACGAATTGCCGTTGACGCCGGCCATCGCCCGGCCGCGCAGCGTGCCGTAAACATGGATCGATCCGCCGGCGACGATTTCCGCGCCTGAGCCTACCGAGCCCAGCACGGTGACGTCGCCATCGGTGAAGACGATCGACTGGCCTGAGCGGACCGGGCTGTCGAGCAGCAGCGAGTTCGGCTTCGGCTTGGCCTCGACCTTTTCCTCGGGCTTTTCCGCAGGCTCGGTTCGCGTGATGACGCAGGAACGACCGCCGGTCAGCAGCGGCGGCATGCTGGTGGTGAGCTTCTCGGCATCCACGCCCTCGATCCCCAGCACGCGGATGTTGCGTTCTTCCAGATTATTGACGAGGTGGGTGATGGCCGCGCGGCTGAGGTCCAGCGCCGCCAGGTCGAGCACGACAGGCTTGCCGACGAAGAAGCCCGGCGAACGCGCCAGTGTCGCATCGATCTCCGCGAGCCAGCCAAGAATCGGAATCTCCGGCGTGAACACGAAGGCGACATACGAGCGGCCCCGCATGCGAACCAATTGTCGCGTTGCCCCCGCTGTTGCCTGCATGGTGGATCCACCCATTCCTGGTTACTGAATAATTAAGGATGGGACTGATTTGGTTAATGGTTGATTAATTATGACAACTCATTCAGCGACCGCGTGGCGCCCGGAGAGCGACACGAGAGCTACCCGAAGTTACAGGCGAGCGGTTGCGATCAGCAAAAGTGGTGGCAATTTGATCGGTTTGCCAAGCCGGATCGGCTGACCACCCGATCGCCCTCGCGTCAACGCCGCTCGATCACCAGGCTCTGGACGGCGCGGCCGAAATAGCCGCGTTCATCGGCCAGCCGCGCCATCGCGAGGCCCGCGCCGTCGGGGCCGATCCAGGATTCGGCGTCGAGCAGCATCCAGTCGCCGACAGGCTGGCGCGCGAAATTCACCGTGAGGTCGGCGTTGAGAAACGTCCATTGCCGGAAATCCAGCACCGCCGAGGTGCCGTTGCAGAAATCCGCCGCCACCATCGCGCGCATTGCCTGAGAGACCGCCGCCCCTTCGACGATCGGGCGATCGACGCGATACCAGATCGCGCCGGGACCGGGGACGCCGAACCGGCCGCGCGCGGCGCGCAGCGACATGCCGGTTACGAACGGGCTGGAAGAAAAATCCGCGGGCTCGGCCCGCGATTGTTCTGGTCCCGGCAGCGTGACCTGTTCGATTTCGGCCTCGGGCGGCAATTCGTTGGCCTGCAGCTTGATCTTCAAGATCGTGGCTGCGACCACGACGACGCCGTTGGCGCGAAGTTTTACCGCGCAGAGCTGGATCTTGCGGCCTTCGCGCAGAATCTCGGTCTCGATCGTCAGCGGCGCGACCGGCACCGGGCGCATCAAATCCACCGTCACCCGCGCGATCCGCATCGGTACCGGCGTCGGCAAGGCCTCTGCTGCCCAGACCACCAATGCCGCCGGCGGTGAGCCGTGCTGCATGCTCGGATCCCACGGCCCCGCCGCGTGGGGGCTGGTGAGGACGCTGTTGCCGTCCACGCGAAAGATAGCGTCCATCAATCAATGATCCCTTGAGAAGGAAAGCGCTTTTCTGCCCGCTCCGCTCGCGCGAGTCGAGAGCTCGGCGGCACAGACCCCTGTGCGCCATTCGCACGCAACGCACTCACGCCTCGTGTCAAATGAAGGCCATGCCGCCGTTGAGGATGATGGTCTGGCCGGTCATGTAGTCGTTGCCGAGCACCATCGCGACGGCCTGAGCCACTTCCTCGGGTTGCCCCATCCGGCCCAGCGGAATATTGCGCGCAAGATCAGTGCGGCCGCGCATCATGTCGGTTTCGATCAGCGACGGCGCCACATTGTTGACCGTGATCCCCTCCTTCACCAGCCGCGCCGCGTACCCTCGCGTCAGTCCCTCCATGCCGGCCTTGGAGGCGTTGTAGTGCGGGCCGATGGCGCCGGCGCCGCGCGCGGCACCCGAGGAGATGTTGACGATGCGGCCCCATTGGCGCGCCCGCATCATGGGAAGCACGGCCTGGGTGCACAGGAAGACCGACTTCAGATTGACTGTGATGGTGCGGTCGAAATCCGCCTCGGAAAGTTCGTCGACGCTGCGCACGATCGCGATGCCGGCATTGTTGACGAGGATGTCGATCGGACCGAGGTCGCGTCCGACCTGTTCGACCATTTTAGCGACGGCAGCGGCCTGCGACACGTCGGCGGCAACGGCGATGGCGCGGCCACCACCGGCCTTGATTTTGGCAACAACGGCTTCGGCGTCATCCGCTCGCTCGCGATAATTGACCGCGACCGTGGCACCGAGTTCGGCCAGCGTCATTGCAATCGCAGCGCCGATGCCGCGCGAGCCACCCGTCACCAGCGCGACACGCGCACTCAGATCCTGTTTGGTCGTCATCGATCCCGTCCGTCGCAAGCGTGGATGGGCGTAACGATACCATTCTCAACCCACACCGCTACCCACGCTCTCCAAAAACGCCTTGACGTTGCTGACCACACCCGTGTTGGTCGCGACATAACCGGGCAGGCTCGCCACCTCGCGCTGGAACTCGCGGCCCTTCATGATGTCGATGACGCGCCGCATCGGCTCGGTCTCCAGAAACGCGCGCTTGCAGACAAAGAAATAATCCTCGGTCAGCAATCGGATGAAATCGAGTCCGAACTGACGTGCGGCCGCCTCGACGCCAAAGCTCACATCGGCCATGCCGCTGGCGACGTAGGCGGCGACCGCCGCGTGGGTGAATTCCATCTGCTGGGCGCCGTTGATTTTCGCTTCGTCGATCCTGTGCAGGATAAGCAACTGATCGAACAGCAGCCGCGTTCCGGAATCATGATCGCGGTTCACGAAGCGCGCCTTGCTATCAACGATATCCTTGATGGATGCAATTTTGAGCGGGTTGCCCGGCTTGACCATCAATCCCATTTCGCGCGTCACGAAACTGATGACGCGGTCTTCGCGCGGATCGAGCCATTCCTTACAGGCCCGGATGCCCTGCGCCCGCAACTCGCCGCGCGGCAAATGCACGCCGGAGAGATCGCAGGCGCCCTGCGCCAGCGACAGCAGCGAATTCTGGTTGCTGACATAGCGCAGGTCGACGCCAATACCGGGTTCGCGGTCGAGCAGTTCGCGCAGCTTCGAGACCGCAAAGCCATGGCTGGCGTGAACGCGGATCACGGACGGACGCTGGTGCAGGAAGGGCTTGATCTCGGTCGCGAGCTCCTGCGCCAGGTTTTCAAGCTGGGGGCCGAGACGCGCCTGCATCCGCTCGCCGGCCCAGACCAGCTTTTCGCCGAACGCGGTCAGCGTCGTGCCCTTGCCGCGCTGGGTCTCGACCAGCGGCACGCCAAAGAAATCCGACCATTGCTCGACCAGATTCCAGACATGGCGATAGGACAGTTGGGCGTGCGTGGCCGCACTGGTGAGTTTTCCGGTTTTACGGATCTCGTTGAGAATTCCGAGCATCACCACGGCTGTCTGCGGGCTGCCCTCCTTGTGAAATCGCCAGACGGTTTCGATCTCGATGTGGTGCATTGCTCCCAACCTATGAAGTCGATTGCATATATTTGCGGTCCATAGGCAGATCATATCATATTTACTGCATCGAATTTTCTCCTAGTTTGAGATACAGAAACGGAGGAAATATGATGTCCATTGCATATGATTACACCGCGACGGCGCCTGCGATCGCGGCCGCCAGGCCCCGGTTGCTGCTGATCGACGGCCAGCACGTGCCTTCGATCTCCGGGCGCACCTTCAAGACGCTCAATCCAGCCACCGAACAGGTCATTGCCACCGTGGCCGAAGGCAACGAGGCCGACGTCGATCGCGCCGTCGCCGCGGCCCGCCGGGCCTTCGAAGGCCCCTGGCGCAGCATGCGCGCCTCCGAGCGCGGGCAGATCCTGCTCCGTCTTGCAGAACTGATGAAGAAGCATTCGGACGAAATCGCAGCACTCGAAAGCCTGGATGCCGGCAAGCCGATCTCAGGCGTGCTGCGGCAGGACCTTCCGGCCGCCATCGACACGCTGACCTACTACGCGGGCTGGGCCGACAAGATCCACGGCGAGGTGGTCTCGACGCGGGACGATGCGCTGACCTACACGGTGCGCGAGCCGGTCGGCGTGGTCGCGGCGATCGTTCCCTGGAATTTTCCGCTGATGATCGGGATGTGGAAACTGGCGCCCGCGCTCGCCTGCGGCTGCACCATCGTGATGAAGCCCGCCGAACTGACCTCGCTGTCGGCGCTGCGGATCGGCGAACTGGCGCTGGAAGCCGGCCTGCCGCCGGGCGTGCTCAACATCGTGACCGGCCCCGGCCGTGTCGTCGGCGACGCCTTGGTCAATCATCCTGATGTCGACAAGGTCACGTTCACGGGCTCGCCAGGCGTCGGCCGCGGCATCCTGCGCGGTGCGGCCGGCAACTTCAAACGGGTATCGCTCGAACTCGGCGGCAAGTCCGCCAACGTGATCTTCGACGACGCCGATATCGAGGCCGCCAGCAAGGCGGCGGCTTCAGGAATCTTCTTCAACGCCGGGCAGGTGTGCTCGGCAGGCTCCCGCGTGCTGGTCCATGAGAAAGTCTACGATGAAGTGGTCGAACGGCTGACGCAACGCGCCCAGTCGATCCGCATCGGCGATCCCGGTGATCGCGCCACGGCGCTGGGTCCGGTGATTTCCGAAAAGCAGATGAAGAGCATCCTCGATTATGTCGATATCGGCCAGCAGGAAGGCGCGCTGCTGACCACCGGCGGGACACGCGTCGGCACCAGCGGCTATTTCATCAGCCCCGCCGTGTTCGCCAATGTCGAACACGAGATGCGCATCTCGCAGGAGGAAATTTTTGGTCCGGTGGTCAGCGTTATCAAGTTCAGAGATGAAGCCGATGCGCTGCGGATCGCCAACGGCACCGCCTACAGCCTCGCGGCCGGGGTGTGGAGCCGCGACATCGGGCGGGTGCAGCGTTTCGCGAAGAATGCAAAGGCCGGAACGGTCTGGATCAACACCTATGGCTATACCGACGTGCGCTTGCCATGGGGCGGCGTGCGCGATTCCGGTTTCGGCCGGGAACACGGCTCAGCCGCGATCGAGAATTTTACCGAGCCGAAGGCGGTGTGGATGAATCTGAACGTGTGATGGTCGCGCGTCGGCGATAGCGCGTCGCCTTCTTCCCTCTCCCCTTGTGGGAGAGGGTGGAGGCGATGCGCAGCATCGCGGACGGGTGAGGGGTTCTTTCCTCGCCGTAGGGTTCGAAGATGAGGATAGAGACCCCTCATCCGGCGCCATAGCCGATGCAGGGCATCGGCGTTCTAAGAACGGCGGCCGAAGGCCGCCTATGCCACCTTCTCCCACAAGGGGAGAAGGGAGAAGTCATCACAGCGGCGGATCGATTGCTTCGGCGTATTCCTTCTTGAACCTTGCGATCAGTTCGGCCGCTGGCAGAATTTTTTCCACGCTGCCGACGCCCTGGCCGCTGCCCCAGATTTCCTTCCAGGCCTTCGGCTTGGCGCGCTCACCCGAAGCATCCGTGCCGAAACTCATCTTGGACGGATCCGAGGTCGGCAGATTGTCGGGATCCATGCCGGCGGCGACGATCGACGGCTTCAGATAGTTGCCGTGCACGCCGGTGAACAGGTTGGAATAGACGATGTCTTCCGCGCCTGAGGCCGTGATCATCTGCTTGTAGCCTTCCACCGCATTGGCCTCCGCCGTGGCGATGAAGGCCGAGCCGATATAGGCGAAGTCGGCACCCAGTATGCGTGCCGCACGAATGGCCCGGCCGTTGGCAATCGCGCCCGACAACGCGATCGGACCGTCGAACCATTGCCTGGTCTCGGCCACGAATGCCAATGGCGAGATCTCGCCGGCATGGCCGCCGGCGCCCGCCGACACCAAGACCAGGCCATCGGCGCCCTTCTCAACCGCCTTGTGCGCGAATTTCTGGTTGATGACGTCGTGGAACACGATGCAGCCCCAGCCATGCGCGGCCTGGTTGAGCTCTTCGCGCGCACCGAGCGAGGTGATCATCATCGGCACCTTGTGCTTTTCGCAAAGCGCCAGATCCTGATCGAGCCGGTTGTTCGACTTGTGCACGATCTGATTCACCGCGAACGGCGCCGAGGGCGCTTCCGGGTGCGCCTTGTCGTGCGCCGCGAGTTCTTCCTTGATCCGCGCCAGCCATTCGTCGAGCAGCGCCGGCGGCCGCGCGTTCAGCGCCGGAAACGATCCGACCACACCCGCCTTGCACTGCGCGATCACGAGATCAGGCACGGAAATGATGAACAGCGGCGCAGCGATGACGGGGATCGACAGACGGCCCTTGAACAAGGCAGGCATGGACATTCGAAGCAATCCTTATGCGTGTTCCGGAACTGGCTTGGGCATAACCCGAGAGGTGTCTCAAGAGATGCCAGACGTCATACCAACAAGGCAATCTTTCCAGTGTCAAATATTGCGTTTTGGCGCTATTTTTTTGCGCATGATCTCCGGGCAAACGCTCCCGAGTTTGTCCCGAGGGAAAACCGGCGCCCGCTTTGCGCTAGAGCCTTTTCCGTTCCGATGGAATCGGAACGGGGCTCTAGATTCTTGTTTTGACGCGTTTTCTTCACGCGAACCGATGTCCACTTCGCTGGAAAACGCTCTAGACGCGGCCCTGCGGGTCCGCATCATACGCTATTGGCATATCGCGCGCGTCACGTAATTTTCGGTCTTGCAGTCGCCCGGTTCGCGCTTGCGGCCCGGGATGAACACTTTCGGCGAGCATTTCTCGGCCGCGTCGGTGTCGAGGCTCTTGCCTTCCCTGTAACCCTTGGTCTGGCACAGCTTGTCGGCCCCCGCCTTGCAGTCCGGCGCGCCATTGGCCGACACCAGGCAGGCCGCGCGTCCTGTGACCATGATCGACGGAAGCGCCAGGTTCGACCGGCTGTCGCCGGTATCCTTTGCAACATCCTTTTCAGTATCCTTGGCGCGGCTGTTGGGGTCGGACTCGCCCGGGCTCTTCAGGCTCGGCAGGATCGATTTGGATTTCTCGAGCAGCTTGCCGATTTCGTTGATCAGGCCGGGATTTTCCGGCTGCGGCGGCGGTTCGATCTGCTGCGGCGCCGGTCCTTGCGGCACCGGCTGCTGGGCCGGTGACTGCACGCCGAGCGAGGGCTGAGGCGCGCCTTGCGACCAGCCGGCGTCCGAGGCGAGCGCCAGCATCGACAGCGCGAGGCAAGCGACCGCGAACGCCGTCCCGAATGACTTGAAAAGATGGCCGATTCGATCAGGCATGGAGCGAGCGTAGCCCGAAGCGGGCGTGTTCTGAAGCCTTTGGGCCGGCACAGCGCCCCGCGCGCGGGTCAGACCAATTTGACCGCAATGACGAACCCGAGCACCAGCACCGCGGCGCCGATCGCAACCCAGAGGCCGAGGCGCTTTTCCAGCTCGCTGCGAATGAGGTCGCCGTAACGGTTGAGCAGGATCGCGACCACGAAGAACCGGCCGCCCCGCGCGATGATCGAGCACAGGATGAACAGCCAGATATTGTAGCCGGCGAACCCTGACGTGATCGTGACAAGCTTGTAGGGGATCGGGGTCAGCCCCTTGCCGATAATGATCAGCGCGCCCCATTCGGCATAGGACTGCCGGAACGCTTCGACCTTGCCGCTGAGACCATAGACGTTGATCAGCCACTGCCCGACCGAGTCGTAGAGCAACGCGCCGATCGCATATCCGACCACGCCGCCGGCCACCGAGGCGATCGTGCACACGGTCGCGAACCACCATGCCCGCTTCGGCCGCGCCAGCGACATCGGCAGCAGCATGACATCGGGAGGGATCGGGAAGAAGGAGCTTTCAGCGAACGATACCGCCGCCAAAATCCAGAGCGCGTAGGGCTTGTCGGCGGCGCCGATGAACCAGTCGTAAGATCGTTTAAGCATGGCCGCATGAACCATCATGGAGCGGATTTGTCCATGCCGGCAAACGACTGAATTTTGGAAGATTTAGTGCCGCTTTCGCAGGCTGCGGCCTTCCAGCGCGACAATTCGCCGCCGAACCGCAGGTGGTGTCACCGCTTTGGGTAACGCCTTGGCGGAGGCCTCCTTGTCAGGAATCGCTTTGGGCGCCTTGACCGTCGATTTCGGCAGCTTCTCGGCGATGCCGAGCATCAGCTCGCGCCGCGCCATCTCGCGCCAGACATCCTCGGGCTTGACGCCGGCGGCCGCCCACAGAACGGTCAGGTTGTAGAGAAGATCAGCACTCTCGCGGACCACCGCATCGGTATCGCCGTTGACGGCGTCGATCACGACTTCGATGGCTTCCTCGGCCAGCTTCTTGGCCATCTTGGCCGGGCCGCGCTGAAACAGCCGCGCCGTTCGCGAAATTGCCGGATCGAGATCCCTGGCCGCGAGCACCGCCTGATAGAGCCGTTCGAGCGAATCACTCATCCCTCAAACCTAATCGAAAGCCGTGGCCAGCGTGTTAACGGCCGGCTTGACAACCAAAAAAATCCACCGGCCGGATGCGGCCGGTGGATTCGTGTTTAACAGCGGCCTTAGCAACGCGCGCAATTACAAGGCGTTGGAATTACCAGGCGTTGGGATTCTTGTAGCCGCCATAGTACTGGTTACCGCCGCCGTAATAGCCACCGCCGTAGTACGGGCCGCCGCCGTAATAGGCCGGGGGAGCAGCGTAATAGGCCGGGCCGCCATCGTAATAACCGTAGCTGTCACCGTAATAAGCCCGGCGGTTCTGGGTGGCCGCAATCGCGATACCGGTGCCGACGATGCCGGCGAAGGCCGCAGCCGCCGCAGCGCCACCGCCGCCATAATATCTCCTGCCGCGCGAGCTGAAGTCGGTCGCGTCGCTGGTGCCGGTCGTGGCCGTTACGCCCTTGGCGGGCGCGGAGCCGGCGAAAGCTGCCGACGGCTGGTAGGCCGTCAGGGCTACCGCGACAACCGTCGCCACCGCGCCGGCGCGGCCGATCGATGAAAACACTCCTGATCGTGCAAACATCTCAATATCCTCCGTGGGAGCTTGGCCTGACAGGCCTCGAATTGCTAACCACCGAGCGGATATTAGGTTCCCCAAACCAAATGCAAGCTGAACGATCTCTGGCCAAATCGTGGCAGTCATCGCCCGTTCACGTTGGATGCGACAGAATGCCTGCGTTTAAGGCTTGTAATGCCGGTGTTCTTGTCCTGAAACAGACCTGCGATCCAACAATCTTGGCCCACGCGGCAACGTGTCCCATCTCCCAGTGACGTAAGCTCTATGCGTGCACGCCGAACCAACGCCCTTCGCTCGATGCTGGCCTCGCTTGCAGGCCTTTGCGGAGTGGCCTGCTTTGGTGCGGGGCTGAGCCTTGCCGCGGACGAACCACGGCCGCCGCTCGCGATCCAGTTCTCGCTCGACCGGCCGATCGATGCGACGGACGCGCCGTTCGTGATGGCGGCCACCGGCGGCCTGTTCACCGCCGAGGGGCTCGCCGTCACCATCAACATCGCCAGCGGATCGCCGGATGCGATCGCGCGCGTCGCAGCGGGCACCAGCGATTTCGCGCTGGTCGACATCAACGCGCTGGTGCGCTTTCGCGACAAGGACAAGCAGGGCGTCCCGCCGGTCAAGGCGGTGTTCGTGCTGTTCAACAAGGCACCCTACGCCATCATCGCCCGCAAGAGCCGCGGCGTCCGGGCGCTGTCGGACATCGAAGGCAAGAATCTCGGCGTCGCCGAGGGCGATCTTTCGATCCGGCTATGGCCGGCGGTGGCGAAGCAGAACGGCATCAAGATCGCGAGCGTCAAACAAAGCAATATCAGCGCCGCGGTGCGCGAGCCGATGCTGTCGGCGGGCCAGATCGATGCCGTCACCGGATTTTCCTATCTGTCGGCGATCAACCTGAAAGACCGTGGCGTGCCGGCCGACGATCTGGCGGTATTGAAATTCGCCGACTATGGCTGCGACGCCTATGGTTTCGCCATTGTCGTCAACCCGGCGCTGGCGGCGGCCAAGCCGGATGCCGTGAAGGGATTTGTGCGGGCGGTGATCGGCGGCACGCACCTGGCCGTCAAGGACCCCGCGGCCGCAGTGACCGAGATCGTCAACCGCATGGACGGCGGCTCGCGCGATCTGGAGCTCGAACGGCTGAGCGCCATCCTGCGCGACAATATCCTGACCGGCGAGGTCAGGCGCAACGGCATCGGCGGCATCGATATTGCGAGGTTCGAGCGGTCGATCGATCAGCTCGCGGAAGGCTTCAAATTCCAGAAGCGGCCGGTAGCAGCTGATATTTTCGACGACCAGTTCCTGCCCCCCGTCAACGGCCGGCTGATCAATTGAGTAAAAGTCGCGCGGACGCTGGTTCTCGGCGGCGATCCCTGATTAGAATGCGGCTCGACTGATCGCCCCGTTGCCCCTCCAGTGCTTGCGGCATGTCCATGATTCGCCTTTACACCCGCGTGCTCGAGCTGCTCGGCAAAGAGGCGCGGCTGGGCTGGATTCTGGCCGGCGCCAATCTGTTGCTGGCCGGCGCGCAATTCGCCGAGCCCGTGCTGTTCGGCAAGATCATCGACGTGCTCTCCGGCAAGGGTCCGCTGTCGTCGTCAGGGGCCTGGCCGCTGCTGGCGGCCTGGGTGGCGTTCGGACTGTTCACCATCGGCTGCAGCGCCGCGGTGGCGCTGCACGCCGACAAGCTGGCGCACCGCCAGCGCCAGGCGGTGCTGACCGACTATTTCGAACACATCATGCAGCTGCCACTGACCTTCCACACCGGCACCCATTCCGGGCGGTTGATGAAGGTGATGCTGAACGGTACCGACTCGCTGTGGCGGCTCTGGCTCGGATTTTTCCGCGAACATTTTGCCGCGATCATGTCGCTGGTGGTGCTGCTGCCGTTGTCGCTCTACATCAACTGGCGGCTGGCGATCCTGTTGTTCCTGCTGTGCGTGGTGTTCACGGTGCTGACCACGCTGGTGGTGCGCAAGACCTATGGCATGCAGAGCGAGGTCGAGGAGCATTACTCGGACCTCTCCGCGCGCGCTTCCGACGCGCTCGGCAACGTCGCGCTGGTGCAGAGCTTCGTGCGCATCGATGCCGAGGTGCAGGGCCTGCGCTATGTCGCCGACAAGCTGCTCGCGGTGCAGATGCCGGTGCTCGGCTGGTGGGCGCTGGTCACCGTGATCACCCGTGCCTCCACCACCATCACCGTGCTCGCGATCTTCACCGTCGGCATCGTGCTGCACGGGCAGGGGCTGACGACCGTCGGCGAGATCGTGATGTTCGTGAGCTTCGCGACCATGCTGATCCAGAAGCTCGAACAGGTGGTGAGCTTCATCAACAGCGTGTTCATGGAAGCGCCGCGCTTGCAGGAATTCTTCGACGTGCTGGACGCCGTGCCCGCGGTGCGCGACCGGCCCGGCGCAATGGACACCGGGCGGCTCTCCGGCCTGATCGAATTCAACGACGTCTCGTTCTCCTATGACGGCAAGCGGCCCGCGATCGAGGATCTTTCCTTCACCGCTTTGCCCGGCCAGACCATCGCGCTGGTCGGTCCGACCGGCGCCGGCAAATCGACCGCGATCGCGCTGTTGCATCGCGCGTTCGATCCGCAGTCCGGCATCATCAAAATTGACGGCATGGATATCCGCGGCCTGAAGCTGACCGCGCTGCGGCGGAATATCGGCGTGGTGTTCCAGGAGGCCCTGCTGTTCAACCGCTCGCTCGCCGACAATCTGCGCGTCGGCAAACCGGACGCCACCGAAGAGGAAATGCGCATCGCGGCGTCGCGGGCGCAGGCGCTCGAATTCATCGAACGCAGCGACAAGAAATTCGAGACCCATGCCGGCGAGCGCGGCCGCATGCTGTCCGGCGGCGAACGGCAACGGCTGTCGATCGCGCGCGCGCTGTTGAAGGACCCGCCGATCCTGATCCTCGACGAGGCCACCAGCGCGCTCGACGCGGTCACCGAGGCAAAAGTCAACGCCGCTCTCGACGAAGTGATGAAGGGCCGCACGACCTTCGTGATCGCGCACCGGCTTTCGACCATCCGCAACGCGACGCGCATCCTGGTGTTCGACAACGGCCACGTGATCGAAAGTGGAACTTTCGATGAACTGGTGGCCAACGGCGGCCGCTTTGCGGAACTCGCGCGGGCGCAGTTCATGGTGCAGGCCGACGCGCGGGCCAGCATTGAGACACAATAGCCCGCCCCTGCGCCGCCATCCCGCATTGAATTATCGGCGAAATTGCGCCTTTTCGTCCACGATTTAATTGCCCGGCCTCTGTTCTCGATCAACAAGCCGGTATAGGTTTGCAGCCGCCGTGAGCGACGGCGCAAATTTGGTTTCAAGATCGCACGCTTGAAACCCGAACGTCAGATTTCAGGACCTCCTTTTTCGAAGGCGGGTCTCAAAGGACCGGAACGCAAAAGTGCATTTTCTTCGCCCGCTGCTTCGCCATCCATTGTTGAACCTGATCCTGCTCGTCGCCGCGCTTGCGGTGGCAACGCCCCGCGCCGCGCATGCCGAGGCGTTGCTGGTGGTCGAAGCCGAAACCGGCAAGGTGTTGCAGGCCGAAAATGCGACGATGCCCTGGTATCCGGCCTCGGTGACCAAGATCATGACGGCTTACGTCACGCTCAAAGCCGTCAAGGAAGGACGCCTGCGCCTAGACAGCGTGCTGACGGTTTCGCCGGTGGCGGCATCGCAGTCGCCGTCGAAGATGGGCTTCAAGCCGGGCACGCAAGTCACCGTCGAAAACGCGCTGGCGATGGTGATGGTGAAGTCGGCCAACGACATGGCCGTGGTGCTCGCCGAAGGCGTCGGCGGCTCCGTCGACGGCTTCTCGGGGATGATGAACGCGACCGCACAGCGGCTCGGCATGACGCAGACGAGCTACGTCAATCCGAACGGCCTGCCCGCCGATGGCCAGATCACCTCGGCGCGCGATCTTGCGATTTTGGCGCGTGCCGTGATTCGCGATCTGCCCGAATACGAATATTTCATGCACATCCCGGCGATCCGTTTCGGCCGCCGCACCACCAACAATTTCAACAAGCTGATCGGCCGGTATGCCGGCGCCGACGGCTTCAAGACCGGCTTCATCTGCGCGTCCGGATACAATCTGGTGGCCTCGGCGACACGCGACGGCAAGCGGCTGATCGCGGTCGTGCTCGGCTCGACCTCCGGCCAGGCGCGCGCGGTGCGCGCCGCCCAGCTCTTGGAGCGCGGCTTTGCCAGCAACGGGCTGGGATGGTTGCGACCCTCGCTCGGCACCGTCGACAATCTGGTGCCGATCGACGCCACGCCGCCGAACCTGCGCGAGGAGATGTGCAACGGCAAGCGCAAGCGGCCCGCCACCGATGAGGATGCGGACACGACGCTGGCCGCCGCCAGTGGTGAAAGCCCGGCGCTGGCGTTCTTTTCCGCCGGACTGCAGGCGCCGACGGCAAAGCCATCGGAATTGCTCGCGACGGCGTACACGGCTGGCGAGCCCATGGTGGTCTATACCGGCCCGAAGAAGACCGGTCCGGAGCTGATTGCCGCAGTGGCCGCGGATGATCAAAAGCAGACCACGCGGCGCGGCAAGAAATCGAAGGTCGCGGTCGCTGCGAAGAAGCCGGACGCGGATAAGCCCAAGACTGATGCCAAGACCGCCGCCAAATCCGACGCAAAACCCGCGCCCAAGCCGGCCGCGACCCGGCACGCGAATGTCAAACCGGACACCGCCGCCGCAAAGCCTGCTGCCGCCGCAAAGCCTGCCGCAGCTGTAAAGCCTGCCGCAGCTGCCAAGCCCGCCGCCAGGCCTGCCGAGAAGCCTGCCGCTTCGGGCGATAAGCCGGCCGCGAAGCCCGCCAAGCCCAAGGCCGCCGCAAAACCTAAGAGCGAATCCAAACCGGCTGGTTAACGGGCCCGCAAGACCCCGCAATCAGGCGGTTTTCGCCCGTTCCGGACGTGGACTTGTCGATTCCCAATGCGTCGATAGCGCGCAGCCGCTTGCCATCGGCGGCGGCATTCTCAATACTGCCCAAAACAAGGCATCCCGGCCCAAGAATTCGAGAAATCGGGAACTAACCAGAGGGGAAATACCATGGAGCGGATCTGGCTCAAGCAATATCCGGCCGGCGTGCCCGCCGATATCGACGTCAATCAGTACTCGTCGCTCGTCGAGTTGCTGGAAGAGAGCTTCAAGAAGTTCGCCGACCGCAAGGCGTTCATCTGCATGGACAAGTCGATCAGCTACCGCGACCTCGACCAGATGTCGGCTGCCCTTGGCGCCTATCTGCAGAGCAAGGGCCTGCAAAAGGGCGCCCGCGTCGCGCTGATGATGCCGAACGTGCTGCAGTATCCGGTCTCGACCGCCGCCGTGCTGCGCGCCGGCTATGCGGTGGTGAACGTCAACCCGCTCTACACCCCGCGCGAGCTCGAACATCAGCTCAAGGATTCCGGCGCCGAGGCGATCGTGGTGCTGGAGAATTTCGCCACCACGGTGCAGCAGGTGATCGCCAGGACCGCGGTCAAGCATGTGATCGTCGGCAGCATGGGCGACCTGCTCGGCTTCAAGGGCGTGATCGTCAATCTGGTG
The DNA here is from genome assembly GCF_018130125.1 of Bradyrhizobium sp. AUGA SZCCT0177. Taxonomy (NCBI): domain Bacteria; kingdom Pseudomonadati; phylum Pseudomonadota; class Alphaproteobacteria; order Hyphomicrobiales; family Nitrobacteraceae; genus Bradyrhizobium; species Bradyrhizobium sp. AUGA SZCCT0177. The sequence continues at coordinate 30,495 of NZ_JAFCMA010000012.1, forward strand.
GTCCGCAAGGTGAAGAAGATGGTGCCGGCCTGGTCGATCCCAGGCTCCATCTCCTTCAACGACGCGCTGGCCGCCGGCCGCGGCATGAAGCTCAACAAGCCGCAGCTCAGCCGCGATGATGTCGCCTTCCTGCAATATACCGGCGGCACCACCGGCGTTTCCAAGGGCGCGACGCTGCTCCACCGCAACATCCTCGCCAACGTGCTGCAGAACGACGCCTGGCTGCAGCCGGCGCTGAAGAAGCCACCGCATGTCGACGAACTGTTCATCGTCTGCGCGCTGCCGCTCTATCACATCTTCGCGCTGACGGCGTGCTTCCTGCTCGGGGTGCGGGCCGGCGGCGTCAATCTGTTGATCCCGAACCCGCGCGACATGCAGGGCTTCATCAAGGAGCTGATGAAATACCAGGTCAACAGCTTCCCGGCGGTCAACACGCTGTATAACGGCCTGTTGAACTCGCCCGGTTTCGAGAAGGTCGACTTCTCCAAGCTGAAGACCTCGTTCGGCGGCGGCATGGCGACGCAAAAGGCCGTGGCCGAGAAATGGCTCAAGGTCACCGGCTGCGCACTGTCGGAAGGCTACGGCCTGTCGGAAACCTCGCCGACGCTGACCTGCAACCCGGCCGACACCGACAAGTTCTCCGGTTCGATCGGCATTCCCGTGCCCTCGACCTACCTCTCGATCCGCGACGACGACGGCAATGAAGTGCCGCTCGGCGAAGCCGGCGAGATCTGCGCCAAGGGTCCGCAGGTGATGGCCGGCTACTGGAACCGGCCGGAAGAGACCGCGAACGTCATGACGGCGGACGGTTTCTTCCGCACCGGCGACATCGGCGTGATGACGCCGGACGGCTACACCAAGATCGTCGACCGCAAGAAGGACATGATCCTGGTCTCCGGCTTCAACGTCTACCCGAACGAGATCGAGGAAGTGATCGCCAGCCATCCGGGCGTGCTGGAATGCGCCGTGATCGGCGTCCAAGACGCAAAATCGGGCGAAGCGGTCAAGGCCTTCATCGTCAAGAAGGACCCGAACCTCACGGCCGACGACGTCATCAAGTTCTGCGGCACGCAGCTGACCGCCTACAAGGTCCCCAAGCAGATCGAGTTCAGGGCCGACCTGCCCAAGACCAATGTCGGCAAGATCCTGCGCCGCGAGCTGCGCGACGAAAAGAAGGCCGCGGCCTGAAGGCCAATGCTATCTTTTTATTTTGACGCGTTTTCTTCACGCGAACCGGTACCCACTTCGCTTGAAAACGCTCTAGCGCGAGCGTCCGATCATGTCTGACGCTCGCGAGCCTGTGCCGGCTGACATCCTCGGATTCTGGCGCGAAGCCGGCCACGACCGCTGGTACAAGCGCGACGACGCGTTCGACGCCGAAGTGCGTCAGCGGTATCTCGAGCTGTGGCGGAAGGCGGCCGCGGGCGAGTTGTCGGCCTGGGAAGCCAGCGATGACGGCGCGCTGGCGCTCACCATCGTGCTCGACCAGTTTCCCCGCAACATGTTTCGTGGTGACGCCCTGACCTATGCGAGCGACAGGCTGGCGCGCGACGTCGCCGCCCGCGCCATCGACCGGGGCACCGACAAGCGCATCGACCCGGCGTTGCTCGAATTCCTCTATCTGCCGTTCATGCACTCGGAACATTTGCCCGACCAGCTGCGCTGCATCGAATTGTTCGGCGGCACGGCCAATACCGAAAACAGGGAATACGCCGAGCATCACGCCGACATCATCCGCCGGTTTGGGCGCTTTCCGCACCGTAACCGCATCCTGGGGCGCGAAACGACGCCTGAAGAACAGGCATTCCTCGACGCCGGCGGCTTTACCGGCTGATGACAGAACAGTGAAGGCACGGCGGCATTGCCGTTTCCGGGACACCGAATATTGTGCCGGCCAGCCGCACAGGTTAGTCTTGTCTTGACGCGTTTTCTTCACGCGAAGCCGGTACCCACTTCGCCCGAAAACGCTATAAGACCCATCCGCACATTCAGGGAGAATTCACGATGACGATCCAAGTTGGCGACAAGCTGCCGGAAGCCAAGTTTCGCGTGATGACGGCGGAAGGGCCGCAGGTCAAAACCACCGACGATATTTTCAAGGGCAAGAAGGTCGCGCTGTTCGCGGTGCCCGGCGCCTATACCGGCACCTGCCACAAGATGCATCTGCCGAGCATCTTCCTCAACGCCTACGCCATCAAGGACAAGGGCGTGAACACCATCGCGATCGTCTCCGTCAACGACGCCTTCGTGATGAACGCCTGGAAGCGCGACACCGACCAGCGCGACGAAGCCACATTCCTCGCCGACGGCAATGCCGACTTCACCAAGGCGATCGGCATGGAGCTCGACGCGTCCGGCAACGGCCTCGGCATCCGCTCCAAGCGATATTCGATGCTGGTAGAAGACGGCGTGGTCAAGAAGCTCAACCTCGAGCCGGCGCCCGGCAAGGTCGAGGTTTCCGGCGGCGATACGCTGTTGGGGCAGCTGTAAGTTATTCGTCATTGCCTGCGACAAACGCAAAGCGTTTGCGCAAGGAAGCAAAGCGACGAAGCAATCCATACTTGCTTTACCGCTCTATGGATTGCCTTCGCTTTGCTCGCAATGACGGGTTGATGGTGTAGCCACACATACAACTGTCATCGCCCGGCTTTGACCGGGCGACCCAGTACGCCGCGGCCTCTCGGCTTTATCTCAATCGTCTCTGGAATACTGGATCACCCGCTTTCGCGGGTGATGACAGCTGTGGTTATCGCGGCATCGCGTGGCGCGTCAGCCTACGCCTTCAACCGTGCCATCGCGACGCCGTCGCGGGCCAGCTGATCGGCGCGTTCGTTCTCGTCGTGACCGGCGTGGCCCTTGATCCAGTGCCAGCGCACCTCATGCGCCTTCAGCGCCGCGTCGAGGCGCTGCCACAGGTCGACATTCTTGACCGGCTTCTTGTCGGACGTGCGCCAGCCGTTGCGCTTCCAGCCGTGGATCCACTCCGTGATCCCCTTGCGCACATATTGGCTGTCGGTGGTGAGGTCGACGACGCAGGCTTTCTTCAGCGCTTCCAGCGCCGAGATCGCCGCCATCAATTCCATGCGGTTGTTGGTGGTGTGCGCTTCGCCGCCCTTCAATTCCTTTTCGGTGTCGCCGAATTTCAGGATCGCACCCCAGCCGCCGGGGCCGGGATTGCCCGAGCAGGCGCCGTCGGTGAATACCGTGACATGCGGCTTGGAATCGCTCACGCGGCGCATCCCGCCTGCATCAGGCCGTAATCGCGCGCGGACTGGACGCTCTGGTGGAAGCGCAGCTTGCGGACATATTCGAGCGGGTCTTTCGGCTTCACCAGCGCGCCTGGCGGCACGTCGAGGAAATCGACCAGACGCGTCAGCAAAAAGCGCAGCGCGGAGCCGCGCGCCAATAGCGGCAGCGCATCCTGCTCGGCATCGGACAATTTCCGTTCGCGGCCATAAGCGCCGAGCAGCGCCCGCGCCTTGGTGACGTTGAAGGAATGATCCGGCTCGAAGCACCACGCGTTGAGGCAGATCGCGACGTCGTAGGCCAGGATATCGTTGCAGGAAAACGGGAAGTCGATCAGCCCGGACAGCTTGTCGCCGAGGAAGAAGACGTTGTCATTGAAGAGATCGCCATGGATGACGCCGAGCGGCAGATCTTTTGGCCAGTTCGCCTCGAGGTGATCGAGTTCGCGGGCGATGAAATCGCCCAAGCCCGGCTGCACGGTGTCGGCACGCGGCGCCGACAGGTCGAACAGCGGCCGCCATCCCTCGACCGACAGCGGATTTTTCCGGAACATCGGAAAGTCGCCGCCCGCCAGATGCATTTTGGCGAGCGCCCCGCCGACGCCGCTGCAATGCGCGGCGTTGGGCCGCCGCGGCCACATGCCTTCGAGAAAATTGATGATCGCAGCAGGCCGCCCGACGAGATGGCTGTAGACTTCGCCCTGGCGGTTTTTCGCCGGCTGCGGGCAATGCACGCCGCGCTCGGCCAGATGCGCCATCAGCGACAGGAAGTAAGGCAGATCGTCCACCGCCACGCGCTTTTCATACAGCGTGAGGATATAGGCGCCCTTGCTGGTGTGCATCAGGAAGTTGGAATTCTCGACGCCTTCGGCGATGCCCTTGTAGGAGAGCAATTCGCCGATATCGTAACTCTTGAGGAACTCCGCGAGGTCTTCGGCGGCAACGTCCGTGTAAACCGCCATGGCAGACGCGCCCTAAGCTGCGTCGGGCCGCAGCGAACGCGGCAGCGGGAAGAATTCGTTTTCTTCCGCGGCCGAGACCGTCTCCACATGCAGCGTATAGCGCTCCGCGAACGCGCCCATGATCTCCTCGACGATCACTTCCGGCGCGGAGGCGCCCGCCGTGATGCCGAGGCTCTTGATGCCTTCGAACCGCGACCAGTCGAGATCGCTGGCGCGCTGCGCCAGCACCGAGACCGGGCAGCCCTCGCGCTCGGCGACTTCGCGCAGGCGCTGCGAGTTCGACGAGTTCGGCGCACCGACCACGATCAGGGCGTCAACCACCGGCGCCACCTTCTTCACCGCAAGCTGGCGGTTGGTGGTGGCGTAGCAGATGTCTTCCTTGTGCGGGCCGGAGATGTTCGGGAAACGCTCCTTCAGCATCGCGACGATCTCGGCGGTGTCGTCGATCGACAGCGTCGTCTGGGTCACGAAGGCAAGGTTGTCCGGGTTCTTCGGCGTGAACGTCTTGGCGTCTTCGTTGGTCTCGATCAGCGTCACCGCGCCCGGCGGCAACTGGCCGAGCGTGCCGACCACTTCCGGATGATGGGAATGCCCGATCAGCAGGATTTCACGGCCGCGCTTGAAATGGATCGCGGCCTCGCGGTGCACCTTGGTGACCAGCGGGCAGGTGGCATCCAGCGAGAAAAAATTGCGCGCGCGGGCGTCCGCCGGAACCGACTTCGGCACGCCGTGGGCGGAGAACACCACCGGTGCATTGGTATTGTCGGGAATTTCGGCCAGTTCCTCGACAAAGATCGCGCCCTTGGTCCTCAGGCTGTCCACGACGTAGCGGTTATGCACGATCTCGTGGCGGACATAGACGGGGGCGCCATAGATCGCGAGCGCCCGCTCGACGGTGTCGATTGCCCGTACCACGCCGGCACAGAAGCCGCGGGGGGAACAAAGCACGATTTTCAGGTCGGGTTTGGCTGACGCTGACAAGGAAGACATGGGGGCTATCTCAGGGACCGAATCACCCCTCGCCAGTGGGCGGGGAACGGCCAATTCGTATAAGGACTTGGGGCTGCTTTTGGGCGCTGTCAAGGCACTTTAGCAGGCCATTGCGCCAATAGGCCCTCAAGGGGTATATAGGCCCGGAATTCCCGTCATCCCCGATGACCGCAGACTTCGCCTCCAAAAGAGGTGGGCGAGGCACAAAGGAGATTTGCCATGAGCAATGCACCGCTGATGCCAAAGGCGACTGCCGTGTGGCTGGTTGATAATACCGCGCTGACCTTCGACCAGGTGGCCGATTTCACCAAAATGCACCCCCTGGAGGTCCGCGCCATCGCCGACGGCGACGCGGCGCAGGGCATCAAGGGCATGGACCCGATTTCGACCGGCCAATTGAGCCGCGACGAGATCGAAAGGGGCGAAAAGGACCCGAATTACCGCCTCAAGCTCGGCGAGAGCAAGGTTACCCTGCCCCCGGCGGCCAAGAAAAAGGGCCCGCGCTACACCCCGGTGTCGCGCCGCCATGAGCGGCCGAGCGCGATCCTCTGGCTGGTGCGCAACCATCCCGAGCTGAAGGACGCCCAGATCATGCGCCTGGTCGGCACCACCAAGACCACCATTGCCTCAGTCCGCGACCGCACCCACTGGAACGCCTCGACCCTGACCCCGATGGACCCGGTGACATTGGGCCTGTGCTCGCAGATCGAGCTCGATTTCGAGGTGCAGCGCGCCGCCAAGGAAAAGCCGGTCCCCGCGGCCTACGGCGGCGCCACCCTGCTGCCGGCCTCCGAGACCACCAAGAAGGAGCCGGAATTCGAGCCGACCGAAAAGCAGCGCGACGACCTCAACGTGGATGCGGTGTTTGCGAAGTTGAAGGGGATCGGCGGCAAGAAGCAGGACGACGAAGAGGAATAGGTTTCCCGTATTCCGGTTACGGGATTTCAAACGCGGCGGGGCAACCTGCCGCGTTTTTGTATTGGCAGGCTTTTGTATTTCAATGCCTAGGTGCTCAACCGTATTTCAGTTTCATGAACAAAACTCCGCCGGCCAGCACGATCGTGATGGCATTGGCGACGATCAACGGCCCATCTCCGGAAAGCAGGCCGTACACCAGCCACAGCAGGATGCCGACCACCATGACGAGAAACATTCCGAGCGAAATGTCCTCCGTCGAGCGGGTTCGCCAGACTTTTACGAATTGCGGGACGTAAGCCAGCGTCGTGCACGTCGCGGCCGCAAACCCCAGCAGTTTGATGACAATCGGTTCCATGGGCTTCTTATAGCATCGATTCGAAGGTGTAATGAACGGCACCGGTATACGCGATCACACTCCAGCCAGACTGGTCGGATTGCTGGAAGCCGATCCCTGATGAAGCCGCTTAATGTGCTGCAGCAGTTCGCTCGTCAGGAACGGCTTGGTCAGGATCGGAATGCCATGCGCAGCAACCGAGTCGACGACTTCCGACCGGATGTCACCCGTCATGACAATGGCCGGGACACTCCAGCCAAGTGCCGCGCGCAGGATCTTAACGGTGTCCACACCGTTCGCCGATCCGCGAAGATTGTAGTCACATATCAGCAAGTCGGGACGAACCTCCTGCCGGCTGATCCGAACCAGCGCCTCGTCCGCCGTTGCAACCATGATCGCCTCTATACCGCGCGCTTTCAGCAGGTGGTGCAGCGAGGAGCGCACACTCGTCTCGTCTTCGACGACGAGTATCATGCCGGGGAGGTCCGCCCCTTCCAACCCTGGCGTCTGCGCGCTTTCGGCAGCATCGCGGCTTAAGTCTCCACGCGGAACCTCAATCGAAATCCCGGTGCCCGTGCCGGGCGTAGACCGCACATCGATCCTGTGGTCCAGCACCTTCCCCATACGCCTGACGATGGCCAGACCCAATCCAAAACCACCGCGCTCGGTGCCATGCGCACCCTGATAATACTCCTGAAATATGTGAGGCAACTGATCTTGCGCGATGCCGACGCCGCTATCCCAGACCTCGATCCGAACCTTGTCACCCGCGCGCCGGCAACCCAGCAGGATTGTCCCTCGATCGGTGTATCTCACCGCATTCGACAGCAAATTGCGCAACATCGCTTCGAGCATCCCCTTGTCGCTGCGGACCGTGAGTTCGGACCGGACCAGGCGCAACCGCAGCCCCTTGTCAGCGACGGAATTGAGGAAATCGGCTGCCAGAGAATCAAACACGTCATTGATCGCGAAGTCGCTCTTCGACGGACGGAGATCTCCGGCCTCCAGGCGATTGACATCCAGCAGACTCGACAGAATGCTGGACATGGTGTCGAGGGATCGCGCTATTCCGCCGACGAGAGTGCGCGCCTCCCCGTGCGGCAGGTGCGGTTCAAGCGCCGATTGCAGGAATCGAAGCGTTTGCAACGGTTGTCGCAAATCATGGCTGGCGGCGGACAGAAAGCTGGTCTTTGCCTGGTCTGCCGATGCCGCCGATTTCCAGGCGCGGGAAACCTCTTGTTCAAACTGCTTCCGCGTCGTGACGTCGGTCGTCAGCCCGTTGATACGTGCGGGGCTTCCCTCCGCATCAAAATGCGTAACCGCAACCTGCTCCAACCACACTTCGCCGCCTGCATCCGGCCGCAGAAACCGGAATGTCAGCGAATGCGAGCGTTCGTCCGGTGAGGCGATGTTCAAGCGAGCGGTGACGGACCGGCGATCATCGGGATGGATCTGTCGCAGCCATTCATCGCTGCTGAGCGATTGCTTCGGGCCAAGCCCCAGGATTTCCACCGCGTTCTGGCTGAGCCGTATCAGTCCTGTACGAAGATCCCAATCAAAGGTTATTACGCCGCCGGCCCGAAGCGCTTCTTCCAGCCGCTGTTCTCTTTCGACGATCACGGTTTCGTGTATCCGCCGCTCGCTGAACAGCGCCGCCAGAACCAGCGCGCCGAACGAGATGGCCAAAATGGTCGCCTGGGCGGACAGGATACGCTCCTCAAGCGGCAACCGCGCATCGCCGAAGAGGCCGACGGCAAATATTGTCGTCCATACGACCGTGATCGCGCACATGAATGTTGCGACGGCCGTAAAGGCGGGGCGAACGCGGGCGGCGATCCACACGAACAGCGGACAGAGCGAGGCAATCGCCAGTTCGAGCGTCCAGGGCGCATAGGGAAGAGAGACCAGGAGCAAACATAGTGTACCGACGATCGCGAGCGCGAAGGCGCCCTCCACGATTTCGCGCCTTGGCGGAGCGTCACGCAGGAATGAAGCCAGCCCGATCACAAGCGGCGCGACTGTAATACTCCCCAGCGTCTCGGAAGCTACCCAGTTGCGCCATATAGTCACGGCGGATGAGCTAGACGGGTGAAAGAACACGAAGCCGAGCGTGCCGACGATACCGCTAACGAGGGATGCAGCTATCGTGGCGCCGAACAATCCGAAGACACGACGCAGCCTGTTGAGCTCAAATGGCGCGTCATAAAATCGCTGGATGAGCCCTGCGACAATGAGTCCTCCACCCGCATTGGCCACCGCGAAAAACGCCGTGCTGGCAAGATTGCGATCGCCGAGCAGATTGGCGGCGAAGGTGGCCGCGACCACGCCGACGACGACCGGCCACCGCGCGGTCGAACCGAGCGCCACCATGAATCCAGCCGCTATGCCCGCTGCCGGCCAGAACACCGCGACGCCGTCCGCCTTGTCGGTCAGAGCGAGGCTAAGACGCGCTGCAAGGAAATAAGCGACCGCGACCGCGATTGAGACGGCCCATGGTGGCCATGCGACCGACAAGGAACCCGAGGGTGCATCCGTTTGTGCAGTTTGTGCCAACTCCGAACGCATGGTGCAAACCCGGGCGGCATACGCAATTAAGTTTAAATTGCTGCTCGAATCTCTTCCGATGATTCTTCAATGAAATCAGTCGCCCTCTCAGTATCTAGTCTCTGAGGAGGTCTGACAAGCGCAATCCGGTTCCCTGTGCAGCTCACCCGCGCACAGCCTTCAATGCCAGCCTTGTCGCGATGGAATACACGCCTTGCGTCGCCGATCGCCGTTGATGCCGAGCCGTCGCGGGATTGCATCCGCGAGGGTATCGGCAAAACTCCTCACGCCTTCTTCAAAAACTCCGTGCGCAGCACCAGGTCCTTGACCTTGTCGGTGCGGCCTTCGATCTCGTCTTCGTTGTCGGTGAGGCGGATGTTCTTGATCACGGTGCCGCGCTTGAGCACGGTGGATGAGCCTTTCAGCTTCAGGTCCTTGATCAGCGTGACGGTGTCACCCTCGGCAAGCAGCGCGCCGTTGGAATCTCTGACCTTGATGTCCATGAATTACGTCTTTCCAAAAAGGCTGAAGTGCTTCTTTCTTCCTTCTCCCCTTGTGGGAAAAGGTGGCGCGCGAAGCGCGCCGGATGAGGGGTTTCTATCCGCGGAGACAACCCCTCACCCGTCTGCGATGCTGCGCATCGCAGCCACCCTCTCCCCCAAGGGGAGAGGGGAAGGAAGGCGTTCGCTCAGCCCAATTCGATCTCGTCGTTAATCTCGTGCGTGAGGCTGATGCCGCCAATGGTGAGAACCATTTTGGCCGGCAGTTTTTCATTGCCCTTGAGGCGGCCGCTGGCGACGGCGTCGCGGACCGCTTTTTCGATTTCGCGCTGCGAGGTGATGCCGACCTTCTTGAGAAAGCCGCGCAGGCTGGTGTTGAAAACGTCTTCGTTCATGATGACCTCCTGATCACGGCCTGGTCGGATTGTTCAGCATTTGCTCGGCGAGGTTTCGCTGGGCACGGTCGGTGCGGGCGTTGGCATTGCCGCGCTGCACGTCGCGGTTCTTGCGGCAGATGACGTAGTCGTTCGACCCGGGCGCCACATTGTTGGCGCGGCAGAACGCATCGTCGTCGGCGCTGGTATCGGCCATGGTCGGCTGGCCCTTCTCCAGGCAGCCGGCGAGCAGCGGGGCGGTGAGTAGCAGCGCGATGAGAAGTCGAGCGGGGTTATGTCGCATGACTGATCCATGGGTCCGGTTTCGTCATTGCCGGGCTTGACCCGGCAATCCATCGAAATCAAGGCATTTTGCTGGAATGAAACCCGTCATTCCGGGGCGATGCGCAGCATCGAACCCGGAATCTCGAGATTCCCCGGTGCGCAATTGCGCACCTGAGGTCTGGTGCTAACGCACCATCCCGGAATGACGGTGCTAGCAGCTACACCCTGCCCTTCAGCGCGTCGCCGATTTCGTCGAGCACCTTGGGATCCTCGATGGTCGCCGGCATGGTCCAGGCATCGCCGTCGGCGATTTTCTTGATGGTGCCGCGCAGGATCTTTCCGGAGCGGGTTTTGGGCAGGCGGCCGACCGTGATCGCAAGCTTGAAGGCGGCGACCGGGCCGAGCTTGTCGCGCACCAGCGCCACGACTTCTTTCTCGACCTCCGCCGGGCTCTTCGAAACCCCGGCCTTCAGCACCAGAAAACCGCAGGGCACCTCGCCCTTGATCGCATCCTTGATGCCGAGCACGGCGCATTCGGCGACGTCGGGATGCGAGGCCAGGATTTCCTCCATGCCGCCGGTGGAGAGCCGGTGGCCGGCGACGTTGATGATGTCGTCGGTGCGGCCCATCACGAACACGTAGCCGTCTTCGTCCTTGTAGCCGGCGTCGGAGGTTTTGTAATAGCCGGGAAACTCAGTGAGATAGGCTTCCCTGAAACGCGCCTCCTGCTCCCACAGCGTCGGCAGGCAGGCCGGCGGCATCGGCAGTTTGATGACGATCGAGCCCATTGTGCCCGCGGGCACCGGTCTTGCCGCCTCATCGACCACATCGACCTGATAGCCGGGCATCGGCACCGTCGGCGACCCGTGCTTGACCGGCAGCATGCCGAGCCCCACCGGATTGCCGGCGATGCACCAGCCGGTTTCGGTCTGCCACCAGTGATCGATGACAGGCACCTTCAGCTGCTGCTCCGCCCATTCCACCGTCGACGGATCGGCGCGTTCACCGGCGAGAAAAAGCGTTCGAAATTTCGACAGATCATATTTCCGGATGAACTTTCCGTCCGGGTCTTCCTTCTTGATGGCGCGGAAGGCGGTCGGCGCGGTGAAGAACGCCACCGCCTGGTGCTCGGAGATCACGCGCCAGAACGCGCCGGCGTCCGGCGTGCCGACCGGCTTGCCCTCGTACATGATCGAGGTCGCGCCATGGATCAGCGGTCCGTAAATGATGTAGCTGTGGCCGACCACCCAGCCGATGTCGGAGCCGCACCACCAGACCTCGCCGGGCTTGACGCCGTAGAGGTTGAACATCGACCATTTCAGCGCGACCAGATGCCCGCCATTGTCGCGCACCACGCCCTTTGGAATCCCCGTGGTGCCTGAAGTGTAGAGGATGTACAGCGGATCGATCGCCTTGACCGGCACGCATGGCGCGGCCTTGCCGGCATCGAGCGCGGCGCTGCGTAATTGCGCCCAGTCGTGGTCGCGGCCCTCGTTAAGTTCGCAGGCCTGTTGCGGCCGCTGCAGGATGATGCAGGTTTGCGGCTTGACGCTCGACAGTCGGATCGCCTCGTCGAGCAGCGGCTTGTATTGCACGATGCGGCCGGGCTCGATACCGCAGCTCGCCGAGAAGATCAGTTTTGGTTTTGCATCTTCAATCCGGCTCGCGAGCTCCTTGGCTGCAAAACCGCCGAACACCACCGAGTGAACAGCGCCGATCCGCGCGCAGGCCAGCATCGCGAACACGGCCTCCGCCACCATCGGCATATAGAGGATGACGCGATCGCCCTTGGTGACGCCAAAATCCTGCATGACGGCCGCGAGCGTCTGCACCTCCTGCAGCATCTGCGCATATGTAAATTTGGTGACCGTGCTGGTCAGCGGCGAGTCGTGGATCAACGCCACCTGATCGGCGCGGCCGCTCGCGACATGGCGGTCCAGCGCGTTGTAGCAGGTGTTGACGACGCCATCTGTGAACCAGCGGCCGTAGGGTCCCATCGTGGAATCGAAGATTTTCCTTGGGACGTCGATCCAGTCGATTTCACGCGCCGCCTCGGCCCAAAATCCTTCGGGATCCCGAAGCGAGCGCGCGTGGATTTCGTGATACCTGCTCTTTCCGTGGATGTTCATGGCGTTTCTCCCGTGGCCCACCCACTCGTCATGCCCGGGCTTGTCCCGGGCATCCACGTCTTTGCTGCCAGTTGGATAAGCAAGACGTGGATGGCCGGGACAAGCCCGGCCATGACGACGGGGCGGCAATCATATTTGCCACGCATTGTCACGGGAAGCGGCGCGAGATCAAGCCGGAACAACTTGGCGATCGGCTAAAGCCCGACCACCATTCACCGCGACTCAATCGCCAGCAATTGGTCTAGCCGTTCCTTCATGGCCCTCCGCAAATCGTAACCCGGCTGGCCGAAGGCGGCGCTGCGGCGGACGACGAAATCATCCTGCTCACGCTGCAGGGCACGGGCGCGCGGGCTGTCGGCACTCGCATCGCGGACCACCTTGGTATTCACGGCACTGATCTCGCGGTCAAACTTGGCAAGGTCCGGACTGGCGCAGATCGCCTTCTCCACCGGCTGCTTCGTGGTGGCGCAGTTGAAGCTCGGCTTGTTGTAGACCGCCATCAGCGCGCCGAGACGCTCGAGTTCCTGCGCCAGCGATTTGTAATTGCCGCGCGCGGTGGGATGCTCCGGGTTGAGCTTGATCGCCACGCCGAAGTCCTGCAATGCCCTCGGCCGGTCGCCCTTCTTGCGCCAGAGTTCGCCGCGCGCGTTGAAGATATCGGCCAGCGCCGGATCGAGCCGCAGCACGCCGTCATAATCGGCAATGGCGCGGTCGATCAGATCCTTGCGATCGTTGGCGCCGCCACGCGCGATCAATGCCTTGATGCGGTCGGACCTCGCGGTCTTTTCGTTGCCGATCAACGCGCCGCAAATGCTGATGGTCTTGTCGTCGTCATTGGCCGCCGCCGCCGCAATGCAAGGCGCGGGATCGACTTGCGGATCCCTGGCTGGCTCGGCGCCGGTTGCAAAGGCGGCTTGCACGAACGCCGTCCACAGCAGGGAAGCGACGACAATATTGCGGATGATAGGACAACCTCGCATCAACAGACCCGGAAAAACGCTCTCGACGACGGACAATCCTAGCAAGCGAGGTGCGCTTCCGACAGCGGCCAACGCGAATTTCGATTTTGGCTGAAGCATGACGTCCGGGAAGCCGCGCTTTTCGCGTGCAAGTGTATCTATCCATTGAAGAATTTTCGTTGAACCTTTCCCCTTCCCGGTCGACTCAAATCCATGACCATCCTGACCGACACGACTCCGCCGCGCGCGATCGCGTATTCCCAAACCGGCTATTTTTACTTCTACATGGCGCTGGCCTGCACGGCCGTCGCGTTTCTCGGCTTTGCCCCGACCTATTGGCTCCCGATGATGTCGCGATCGCTGTCAGCCTCGCCCGTCGTCCATTTTCACGGCCTGCTGTTTTTTGCCTGGTCGCTCTACTTTGCGTTCCAGACCTGGCTCGCCGCATCGGGAAATGTCACCCGGCACCGCGCAATCGGAATGATCGGCGTGTCGCTGGCGACCGCGATGACGATTTTCGGCTTCCTGGTTGCGGTCAACGCGATGAAGCGATCGGCGGCGGCGGGGCTGACCAGTGAAGGCATCGCGTTTGCGATCGTCCCGCTCAGCGGCATTGTTTTCTTTGCGGTGGTGTTCGCGCTGGCCATTGCGAACATCCGCCGGGGCGAAACCCACAAGCGGCTGATGCTGCTGGCCGGCATTTCGCTGCTGGATGCAGCCGTGGCGCGCTGGTTTCTCACCTTCCTGGCGCCTCCCGCGCCGCTCGGCCCGCCGCCGGTGCCGGTCACCATCCCGCCGGCCTTCGTCGCCTATCTGCTGCTCGTAGTTGCCATCGTGCACGACTGGCGCACGCGTGGCCGCCCGCATCCGGTCTATATCTATGGCGGCGCCGCGCTGATCGCCGTGAAGCTGCTGAACTGGCCGATCAGCATGACGCCGATGTGGCACTCCTTTGCCGGCGGCATATTGGCGATGGCGCAGTAGCGGAAGCCCGAACCCGCGCTTGGCTTATGCGGACCTCGCCGTCATCCCGCCATCGACCACGAGTTCGAGCCCGGTGACGTAGCGGGATTCGTCGGAAGCCAAAAACAGCGCCGCATTGGCGACATCCCAGGCGTCGCCCATGTGCCCCATCGGCACTTGCGAATCCCTAGCCCGCCACATCGCCTCGACATCGCCCTTGGCATAACTCGCCGCAAGCCCTGCGGAGTGCTCGACCATCGGCGTTTTCATCAAGCCCGGCAGAATGCAGTTCACCCGGACATGATCGGCTGCGAACTGCACCGCCGTGGTGCGCGTCATCTGGTTCATCGCCGCCTTCGACGCCCCATAGGAGACGTAGGAAATGCCGACGTGACGGATCGAGGCGATCGACGAAATATTGATGATCGAGCCGCCGCCCTGCTTCTGCATCACGGGAATAACGTGCTTCATGGCGAGGAAGGCGCTCTTGAGGTTGACCGCGAACACGCGGTCCCATTCGGATTCCGTCGTCTCGACCACGCTGCCCATCTCGGCAATGCCGACATTGTTGTCGAGCACATCGATACGGCCATAGGTCTTCAGGCACGCCGCCACCATCGCCTCGACTTCGGCGGCGCGCGAGACGTCGGCGGTGAAGGCCGCCGCCTTGCCGCCCTCGCCCGTGATGATCTTCACGGTCTCTTCGGCCGCCGCCGCGTTGCGATCGACGCAGAACACCTGCGCACCCTCGCGAGCAAAAGTCACCGCGGTCGCCTTGCCGTTGCCCCAGCCGGGCCCGATCGAACCCGCGCCGACCACCATCGCCGTCTTGCCCTTGAGCCGTTCCATCGACTTCTCTCCCCTTGATTTGGACGGGAAGTTGAACGGGCATGTGCCCGCGGTCAACCCATCCAGCGCGTGGCGGCCGATGCAACCCTCGCATGGATGTAACCATCCCAAAATCTCTCGATTTATGCCCTTGCAACGCCTCCCCAAACCGGCATGAATGCGCCGCCGTTAAAGGCCCCGGCGATCCAGCCGGGAGATATCAATGCGCTCCGGGGGAAGCATGGCCGCACAGGGTCAACCACCAGGCAATTCTTTGCCCAATGACGACGTCATCGCCGTTTCCGACGAAGCGTTGCATAAGGCTGAATTGTTCATCGAGGCCGAGGAAGGCGCGGCCAACCGCCTGATGGGATGGGCGGGGCGGATCTCGACCACCATTGCGGTGGTGATGAGTCTGTTCCACCTCTATGCGGCCTACGCGATCGTTCCGACCCAGGAGCTCCGCTACACCCACGTCGCCTTCACGCTGGTGCTGAGCTTCCTGCTGTTTCCGCTGGCGACGCGGTTTCGCAACCGGGTGCGTTGGTGGGACGTGGTGCCGGGCATCTTTGCGGTCGCGACCATCGTCTATGCGCTCTGGGGCGGCGAGGACTTTACCGACCGCGCCACCTCGCCCGACCGCTGGGACGTCGTCGTCGGCGTCGTCTTCATCGTGCTCGTGCTGGAGGCGACGCGGCGCACCACCGGGCTGATCATGCCCGTCGTGGCCGTATTGTTCATCGCCTATGCGATGCTTGGACCGCATCTGCCGGCGCCATGGACCCATCGCGGCTACGATCTGCCCCGGCTGGTCGGTCATCTCTTCATCACCCTGGAAGGTATTTTCGGTGTCGCGGTCGACGTGTCGGCGACCCTGATCATCCTGTTCACGATCTATGGCGCGTTCCTGGCGCAATCCGGTGCCGGCAAGTTCTTCATCGATTTCTCGCTGGCGCTGATGGGCGGCAAGGCGAACAGCGCCGGCAGAACCGTCGTGCTGTCCTCGTTCCTGCTCGGCGGCCCCTCCGGATCGGGCGTCGCCACCACCGTGATGATCGGCACCGTGGCCTCCCCGATGCTGGCCAAGGCCGGCTTTGAGAAAAACGCCGCCGGCGGTTTGCTGGCGGCCGGCGGCCTCGGCGCCATCCTGTCGCCGCCGGTGCTCGGCGCCGCGGCGTTCCTGATCGCCGAGTTTCTCAAGATCAGCTATCTCGACGTGATCTGGATGGCGACGATTCCGACCTGTCTCTATTACATGTCGCTGCTGTTCATGGTCGAACTGGACGCGAAGAAGTTCGGCGCCAAGGACGTCAACTTCACGCCGGAGATGTCGCTCGGGCAGATGACCCGGCGTTACGGCTTTCATTTCATCTCGCTGCTCGCCGTGGTCGTATTCATGGTGATCGGCTATTCGCCGTCGCTGTCGGTGTTCTACGCCATCGTCGTGACCTTCGCGCTGAGCTTCCTGCGCAAGGAAACCGCGCTGGTGCCGAGCAAACTGGTCAAGGCGCTGGCGGAAGGCTCTACCGGCGCGCTGAACGCAGCGACCACCTGCGCCTGCGCCGGCATCGTGGTCGGCATCGTCACGCTGACCGGTCTCGGTCTCAAATTCTCGGCGATCGTGATCAGCTATGCCGGCGGCAGCCTGCTGCTGACGGCGATCTACACTTCGCTGATCGTGTGGATCATCGGGCTCGCGGTGCCGGTGACCGCCTCCTACATCATCTGCGCCGTGATCGCCGCACCGGCACTGATCAAACTCGGCGTGCCCGATTACGCCGCGCACATGTTCATCTTCTATTACGCCGTGCTGTCGGAGGTGTCGCCGCCGACCGCGCTGTCGCCGTTTGCGGCCGCCGCCATCACCGGCGGCGATCCCTACAAGACCACGCTGCAGTCCTGGAAATACACCTTGCCTGCGTTCCTGGTGCCGTTCGTGTTCGTGCTCGATCCGCAGGGCGTCGGATTGCTGCTCTCGATCCCCAAGGGCGGATCATGGCTCGACATCCTCGAAATCACGATCAAGACCACTCTGGGACTGCTGGCGCTGGCCTCAGTTGCCCAGAACTGGGCGCTGCGACAAAATACGCGGGTCGAGGGAGGCCTGCTTCTGCTATCCGGATTGCTGCTGGTATTTCCGAGTTTGATCGAGGCGATCGTCGAATGGATGATCGGCCGCGATATCAGCTACACTTACGTGCCCGGGCTGATCATCGGCTTCGGCGTGTTGCTGTGGCAGTCGAGAACGCGGTCGCCGAAACGACCGGCGCTTACAACTTAAGTCCAAGAATAAGGTCAAGGGAGTAATTGAGATGAAAATAATGAAAAAGACCGTGGCCGTGCTGGCTGTGACTGTTGCGGCCGGACTCGCCTTCGCCGGCATCGTCCACGCCCAGCAGAAAACGATGTCGATCGGCACCGGCGGAACCGGCGGCGTCTACTATCCGCTTGGCGGCGCCGTCGCCAACGTGCTGTCAAAGACCCTTCCCAACGTGCAGGCCACGGCCGAGGTCACCGGCGGCTCGATCGACAATCTCAAGCTGATCGGCACCGGGCAGAGCGAGATGGGCTTCACCATGGCCGATGCCGCGCTCGACGCGCTGCAGGGCCAGGACAAGTTCAAGAGCGGCAAGCTGCCGCTGCAGGCGCTGCTCGTGGTCTATCCGAACCGCATGCATGTGGTGACCGTCGAAGGTACCGGCATCACGACCATGGCCGATCTCAAGGGCAAGCGCGTCTCGACGGGTTCTCCGGGCGGCGCGACCGAAGTGATGGCGTTCCGCGTCATCGAAGCCGCCGGTCTCGACAAGGACAAGGACATGAAGCGCGAGCGGCTCGGCGTTGCCGAATCCGTTAACGCCATCAAGGACCGCAAGATCGACGCGTTCTTCTGGGTCGGCGGCATCCCGACCGCGGCGGTGACCGATCTCGCGGCAACGCCAGGCTTGAAGATGAAGCTGGTCGACCACGGCGATCTCGCCGAGAAGATGAATGCCAAGTACGGCAAGCTCTACACGTCAAGCAAGATCAAGGCGGGCTCCTATCCCGGCTACGACAAGGACAATTCCATCACCGAGGTCTGGAACCTGATCGTGACCGGCGACAAGATGAGCAACGACGACGCGTACACGATCGTCAAGACGCTGGTGGAGAAGAAGGCCGACATCGTTGCCGTGCACAAGGAAGCCGAGAGCTTCTCGCTCGACAACCAGGTGCAGGACCGCTCGCCGATCCCGTTCCATCCCGGTGCGCTGAAGTATTTCAAGGAAAAAGGCATCGGCGGCTAAGCCGGCTGCCTGCAATTGCTTGATTGCATTTGACCGCGGCCTGCCAAGGGCCGCGGTCATTTCTTTGAGCTTGCTGCCTCTCGCTGCGGTCGCTGACGTCGCCCTGATCGGGTTTTGCGCCATGATGCCGGAGACCCCGAGGCATGACGCCGACGGGGGTGGTGGTCGCGCCGATTAACAAATACGGTCCGCCGAAATTTTGGAGGGACCGACATGACTTCGAAGATTATTCATCCGCACCGCCCCAACCGCCGCGCTGTGCTGACCGGCGCGGCTGCCTTTGGCGGTATGTCGCTGTTGCCGCGCCGGGCGGGCGCCGATCAATGGCCGACACGGCCGGTCAAACTGGTCGTGCCGTTCGCGGCCGGCGGCACCACCGACATCCTGGCGCGCGTGGTCGCGGCAAAAGTCTCGGAGGAATTCGGCCAGCAATTCATCGTCGAAAACAAGACCGGCGCCGGCGGCAACATCGCGGCTGAATTCGTCGCGAAGGCCGAGCCCGACGGTTACACCTTCGTGGTGGGAACACCCGGCACGCACGCCATCAACCAGTTCGTGTTCAAGAACATGAACTACGACCAGGCCAGGGATATCGCTCCGGTCATCATCATCGCGCGGGTACCCAATCTTTGTTCGCTCACCAATTCGCTGCCGGTGAAATCGGTTGCGGAGCTGATCGCCTATGCCAAATCGAAGCCGGGAGAGTTGTTCTACGGCACGCCGGGGCTCGGCAGCACCGCGCATGTCTCGACCGAATTGTTCAAGTCGATGACCGGCGTCGAGATGACCCATGTGCCGTACAAGGGCAGCGCACCGGCGCTGACCGACCTGATCGCCGGCCGCGTGCAACTGACGATCGACAATTTGCCGGCCTCGCAGCCGTTCGCCGAATCCAACTCGATCCGCCCACTGGCGGTCTCCTCTGCCAGGCGCTGGCCGGGCCTGCCGGATCTGCCGACGATCGCGGAAGCCGGCGTACCCGGTTACGAGGCGGCATCCTGGTTCACCATCGGTGCGCCGGCCAAGACGTCGAAGGAGATCATCGACAGGCTCAACGCCAGCGTCGACAAGTTTCTCAAGACCGACGACGGCATCGCGCGGCTGCGCAAACTCGGCGCCGAGCCGGCCGGCGGGTCGCCCGCGGACATGCAGGCTTACGTGCTGGCGGAAACCGAGAAGTGGGGCAAGGTGGCCAAGTTCGCCGGCATCAAGCCGGAGTGACTATCGCGTTCAGCTGACGCCGCGCGTCGAAGCGATTCTTGTGTTCGGCGCGAACATAAACTGTGGTCGCGCCGACAAGCGACCACAGGCGTTAACGCGCGTCCAGCAATGAAACAGCGCACAAATGCACGCCTCCGTTCATAGCGCACGCCACGACGGCAACGACAAACGGATGGGTCTCCATCGGGCTTCCGAGTTGCCATGTTACAGCCAGATGACTTGCCGCTTTCGTTACAATTCTAGTTTCATTGGCGGCTTTAACCTTACCCGCGCATTCATCACCGCGTCCCTAAAACTCCATGATTAGCGCCGCTGCGCGGATGTACGACTAGCGTCGATATCTGTGCAGGGGGACGGAATGAATCTGATCAATGCTAACGCGCATGCGCGCACCGGTGGCTTCGGACTGCGAAGGGTGATGCCCCGCGCCTGCGTGGCCGACGCCAAGAAACACCTGCGGCTGTTCCTCTCTGACGCGCTCGAGGAGCTCGGCTTCATCACCAGCGCATGCGCTTGTGCAAGCGAATTGTCGGGAGTGCTTGACGCACAACAGCCTGACCTCGTCGTGCTCGGCGTGTCCGTCAACGGGACCGAGGTCGGCGAAATTCTCGAAGTTCTCGTCCGGAAGAATTTCGGCGGCAAGGTGCTCATCATCGGCCTACCGGACTCGATTATGGTAAAGGCGGTTCGGCAAATTGCCGAGGAATACGATATCGCGATGCTGCCCTCGCTGCCGACGCCCTTCAGCGCCGGAACGTTGCGGGCCAGCGTCGCGTCGCTGCTGCCCACCGAACCGGCGCCAAGCCCGGCGGTGGACGTGGCCGAGGCGCTGAAGGCCGGGTGGCTCGAATTGTGGTATCAGCAAAAGATCAATGCGCGCACGCTGGTTCCGAGCGGCGCGGAGGCGCTGGTGCGGATGCGACACCCCGCCTGGGGGGTCGTGCCACCGGCGTATTTCATTCCGGACGACAAGGATCCGCATTATCGCGCGCTGTCCGAGTTCGTGATCGGTCGCGCGATCGAGGATTGGCATTACCTTCTGGAGCAGCATGGTCCGGTGGATCTCTCGATCAACCTGCCGGTTTCGTTTTTAAGGGGCCGCGAAACGGTGCGCGACCTGTGTCTCGGAATGCCCGACCATCCCGCATTCGGCGGTTTGATCATCGAGATCGACAGCGCCGAGGTGATGGACAATCTGGATCTCGTGATCGACGTCGCCAGGCAGGTGCGCCTGCATAACATCGCGATTGCCGTCGACAATGTCGGCCCGGAATGGCCCGCGCTCATGGGGCTCCGGAACTTTCCATTCGTCGAGCTGAAAGTCGATCATCAGTTTGTCACCGGCTGCGCGGATGACCGCTTGAAGCAGACCGTATGCCGCCACATCGTCGAGCTGGCGCAGGACCATGGTGCGCGCGCCATCGCCCAGGGGGTCGAAACCCGCACCGATTTTCTCACCGCGCATGACATGGGCTTCGATCTGGTCCAAGGCTATCTGTTCAGCAAGCCGCTCGGGGTCAAGAAATTTGCCCGCTCGCCCCCGGTGCTGCCATCCCCCGCCGGGTAAAAGCCGTGAGGGGGCGCTCGGTCCGGCTCAGCCGAACTTGATCAAGCACTGCCTCACGGATGAACCAGCCGCGTGCGCGCGCGGCCATGTTCATCGAAATTCCCGTCCGCAAGCCACGCGGCGATGGCGGCGCGGCGCGCCGGCCATTCGGCGGCGATGATCGAGTGCCACGCCACGTCGCAGCGACGCCCCTTGCTGAGGGCCGAGCCACGCCAGGTACCCTCTGGCGTAAAACCGTAGCGCGCGGCCGCGTTCAGCGACGCCTGGTTTGCCGCGTTGCAGCGCCAGACCAGCCGCTGGTACTGCAATTCCTCCATCGCATACTGCATCAGGAGAAAGATCGCTTCGGTCGCGGCCCGGGTTCGCTGCAGCCGCGGCGAAAACCAGATCGCTCCGATTTCGATCGCCCCCTCGGCCGGATAGATATCGCACAGCGATAGCCAGCCTTGTGCCACGCCGCTGCTGTTCGGCCGCACCACCCAGAACGGCTGATCCGCCCGCCCGGCCAGTTCGGTGACCAGCGCCAGCAAGTCGCACTGCTGCGCGAACGGCCCGTAACGCAAATAGGCAAAGGACGCGTCGGCGCCCTGCGCGGCGTGCCAGAGTTCGTCCGCGTGTCCGACGCGAAGCGGTTCGAGGGACACCTCGCGCCCCTCAAACGGAAGCCGTTCAGGAAACGGCCAAGGCGGTGGTGGCGAGCCCGGCGCGGAGGGGGCGGCTGTCACGCCCGCCGCCCATCAATCGAACTTCATGTCGAGACATTTCGAGATGTCGGAGCCGAGGCCGGACGAGATGATGATGCAGCCGCGCACCTTGCGCGCATTGTTGTCGCTGGCCCACACCGCATAGCCGCCGGGTCCGAAGAACGAGTTGGTGTTCGGCGGTTCGGTTTCGGTGGCGTCGAACGAATAGTTCGAATCGGTCTCGAAGATGCGGGGCTTCTTGGCGCAGTTGCCGTCAGCCTGCACGTTGATGACTTCCTTGTTGTCGCGCGTCAGCGCCAGCGTGACCTGGCAGCGGAAATATTCCGAGGTCTTGATGTTGAAGACATACGCGTACGATCTGCAGGTCGCGGTGTTGAGCTTGCCGGGGCTCAGGCCGCGGCTGCAGGCAATCCGCTGGTTGTTGCTGAGCTTGAATTCGTCGGCCTGGACCGCGGAGGCCAGCGTCATGAACGACAGCGCAACACCAAAACCGATCTTCACGACGAGGTTCATCCGAATCATCCCTATAAACGTTTCTGGCAATAGCGCGTGTGTAACCGGAAACCGGAACATAGTCGCGAAGTCGAAGGCGGGAAATCACAAAGTCGCAGAGAAGGCGTGATGCGGCAAAGGTACCATTGACGGAATAATGACGTTCGTGATTTGTTCAATGAGATGGGACGGAAGCCAATTTGGCCGCTGGGAGGGATGACGATGACGAGAATTTCAACCAAAACCTTTTTGATCGCGGCCGCGCTCAGCGTGCTGACGTCGTCAGCATTCGCACAGGCCGCCGCACCGACGCCTTGGGAGCTGAAGTCCGACATGGGCTATGCCTACGGCAAGGACGGCAAGACGCTTGCGTACAAGTTGGGCACCAGCAATGCCGGCACGCTGCTGAAGGGCGCCAAGAAAGTGCCGAAGGGCACGCTGTTCTTCGTCGGCGAGAACGGCCAGCTTTACATGCGGACCGGCCCCTACCTCGAAGACGACGGCAAGTTCAAGTTCGGCGCGAATTGAGGGGCGTGTTTAGCCACCGCTGTCGTCCCGGCGTTCGCCGGGACGACGACACCGCAAGCTTTACTAAAACGCCGCCGCCAGTTCCTTCGCACCTGGCTTGCTGCTGTTGACGTCCATCCGCTCGTCGGTGATCGCAAGCAGTTTTGCCACCGTGTTGTGGCGGATCGCGACCGGGTTGCGCTCGTAGCCACCGCGCTGGAAGAAATTCGAGGTCGGCACCTGCTCGCGCATCGCCTGCGGCATCGTCACCATGTCGAGACCGGTGCTGTCGCCGGTCAGGTTCATCATCTCGAGTTCGGCGGCGCTGAGCGGTCTGGTATAGCCCTTGGCGCGCGCGAACAGCACCGAGGTCAGCAGCTTGTGGGTCTGCAGCAGCGGGCCGACGTCGATGTCCAGCACCATGGCGTGGACCCCCCAGCCCTGCGGCGTGTTGGCGAGCTTTTCGTGCTCCGACCATTGCACCGGCACCGAGCGCGTGAACGCCACCATCCGCTTCAATACCGCCAGCTTGTGGTCCATCGCCTTGCGCGCCGGTCCTGACAGGCCGGAGGCCTTTTCCGTCAACGCCTTGACGATGTCATGCCCCTGTTCGGCGAGCAGCGAGACGGTGTTGGTGGTGAGCAACTGGTTGTAGCCAACCGCCGTCGAGATCGCGCGCGAGCCCGGGCGCGAGGAACTCAATCCGGATTGCATGTCGTGATTGCCGTTGCCGCCGGTCTCGAACGAATAGACCCGCACGATCTGCTCGCGCGTCAGGCCGGAAGCCAATGCGACGCGGCCATAGGCGCGCTTGAACTCGACCTCGCTGGCCGGCCGCTGCGGCGTAAACTGGAAATGCGCCGCGGCGGCTTGCAGGAAATCGGCGACCACCGGAAGCGGCTTGCGCTCGGGCCTGTCTTGCGGTTCCGGATCCACCGGCCGCTTCGGCCCGTCGTAAAGCGGCGGCTGCGTCAGCACATAATCATCGAGCGTGATGGCCTGGCGCTCGCGCCGCTTGGCGTTGCGGCCGCGCCGTTTTTCGGCAATCGCGCTCCAGTAAGGTTCGGCTTCCTGCTCGAACGCGGCGCGCGCGGCCTGATATTCTTTCAGCTTGCGGCGATATTCCGCGATCGCCTGCGGCGAGGCCGCCTGCGCCATCGCATCCGCCGTTGAGGCCGGCAGCGCGTCCATGGCCAACGCCGGCGGCGCGCCCGCGGGAAGCGCGAGCGCGACAAGGCAAAAATAGAGGCGAATCAATTGCAGGCGCATCGCCTTGTTGTAGCAAGTGTCGGGCTCAAGTCAGCCCCGAAACGGCGCAGCGCCGTGCCGCTCACTCCTGCTCGACGCCGCTGGTCTTGATCAGTTGCGACCACTTCTTTTCATCCTTGTCGATGAAATCGGCGTAATCCTCCGGCGTGCCCGGCGTGATCTCGGTGCCGTCATTGGCCAATTGCCTTTTGACCTCGTCGGAGCCAAGGGCGTCCCGCAGCACCTTGTTGAGCTTGTCGATGATGGGCCGCGGCGTGCCGGCAGGCGCCGCGAGGCCGTAATACAGCGACGCATCAAAGCCGGCCAGGCCCGCTTCCGCCATCGTCGGCACGTCCGGCAACAGGCTGGAGCGGGTCGTGCTGGTCACCGCGAGGGCGCGCAGTTTGCCGGCCGAGACGTTGGGGTGCGAGGCCGGGATCGGCGCGAATGCCATCGGGATATGGCCGCCCAACAGATCGGTCAGGGCCGGACCGGTTCCCTTGTAGGGAATATGCACCAGCGTGATCCCGGCGGTGCGGGCGAAATATTCGCCTGTGATGTGACTGACCGTGCCGGCGCCGGCCGAGCCGAAATTGACCTTGCCGGGATTGGCCTTGGCGTGCGCGATCAGTTCGGCGACGGTCTTGGCCGGGAACGACGGATGCACCACCAGCGAATTCGGCGCATTGCCGATCAGGCCGATCGGCGCGAAATCCTTGCGCGGATCGTAGCCGGCGCTCTTGTAGAGCGACGGCCCGATCGCCAGCGTGCCGGTATAGCCCAGCACCAGCGTGTAGCCATCGGGATCGCTCTTGGCGACGGCCTTGGTGCCGATCGTGCCGCCGGCGCCGGGACGATTGTCGACCACGACCTTCTCGCCGAGCAGTTCGCTCATCTTGTCAGCGATGCCACGGCCGACGATCGAGGTCGAACCACCAGGCGCGAACGGAATCACCAGCGTGATCGCTCGCGTCGGATAGTTTTGAGCTTGCGCGCTGTTGAGGCTGGCGGCGAAACCGACGGCGATGATGACGGCCAAAGCGTTACCGCGCATTCAGCACTCCCTTGGGATCATTGTTCTTGTTGGCGTATGGTCGCTGAAACAGCCGACATCCGCAACCCGCGTTCCGGACGACCCTACCCATCGTCATTGCGAGCCAACGGGTCGCAATGACGGACTCAAGGAGCCCTATTTCCAGGCGAACACCGGCTGTTCCAGTTCGGCCACGCGGGTATTGCGGCCCGCCAGCACTTCACGGAATTGATAGATCAGCGCCGCCGTCGGCGCGTGGATGTGTTGGCCGGCGAGGCGAAAGCGGATCACGCGGCGCGTGCTTTCGGGAATTCTGGTGAAGCTGAACGCGTCTTGCTGCTCGATCTCATCAAGCGCGATGCGATGCACGGAAGCCACCTCCGCCGGGTTCGGCATCGGCGCGGCCTTTGTGCTTACCCACACCACGACCGGCGTGATCAGATAGCCGGACCTCGTCGGATAGTCGTCGAGCAGGCCCAGCACATCGCCCTCTCCGAGCTCCAGGCCGAGCTCTTCATGAAGCTCGCGCAACGCCGACTGGACTTGCGTCTCGCCGGGATCGCAGCGTCCGCCCGGCAGCGCCCATTGGGCCGAATGCGAGCGCAGGCCCTCGGCACGCCGCGTCAGCAGAAACGCCGTTTCCGCACCATTCTCGCTTTCGGTGAGCGCGATGACCACGGCGGCCCGCTTCAGCGCAGGCTCTGGCTCATCCGCCGTCGCCCGCGAGAAAGTTGCAACGAGCTCCGCGATATTTCGCCGGGTGGCATCATCAAATGAACGGGCCATGACGCTTGACTACAATACTCCCGCGTTTGATGAAATGACTGTCGAGACATGACCGCCTGCAGGAAACGGAATGCATCAGATGACGACCAGGGCCGCCACGGAGAAGCTAAAATCCGATGGCTGGAAAATCGTCGAAACGACCGGCTTCATGCATCTGATCGGGCCGTTATGGGAAAGGCTCGTCGACGGCGAGCTTGAATTCGCGCTGATCACCGAGGACAAGCACCACAACCGCCGCGGCCTGGTGCAGGGCGGCGTGCTGATGACCTTCGCCGACCGCACCTGCGGCATCACCGCGCGACACGTCTCTGGCAAGCCGACGCTGGCAACCGTGCAGCTCGACACGCATTTCGTCGAATCCGGCAAGATCGGCGAGGTGTTGATCTCCAAACCGCACGTGGTGCGCGCGACCCGCAGCCTGATTTTCATCACCACCGAAGTCACCGTCGACAAGCGCTGTATCGCGATGGCGTCGGGCGTGTTTAAGATATTGAAGAATGATACGTAGCCCATTCTGTCATTGCGAGGAACGAAGCGACGAAGCAATCCACCTTTCTTGTCTGCGGCTATGGATTGCTTCGCTGCGCTCGCAATGACGACGGCCACCAGAAGGAGCCCCGCCCGATGCAATATCGTCAACTCGGCCGCAGCGGCCTGAAGATTTCGCCGATCTGCCTGGGCACCATGATGTTCGGCGGGCCGACCGACGAGGCGACGTCGTCGCGGATCGTGGCGAAGGCACGCGAGGCCGGGATCAATTTCATCGACAGCGCCGACGCCTATAATGGCGGCAAGTCCGAGCAAGTGGTCGGCCGCGCCATTGCCAACGTCAGGCACAGTTGGGTGCTCGCAACAAAGCTCGCCAATCAGATCGGCGACGATCCCAATTGCGGCGGGCTGTCGCGGCGCTGGGTGTTGCGGGCGGCGGAAGAGAGTTTGAAGCGGCTCGGCACCGACTATATCGACATCTACTATCTGCATAAGGAAGATCACGCGACGCCGCTGGAAGAGACCGTGCGCGCGATGGGTGACCTGATGCGGCAGGGCAAGATCCGCTATTTCGGCGTTTCGAACTACCGCGCCTGGCGCGTCGCCGAGATCTGCAACATCTGCGATCGCAACGGCATCGACCGCCCGATCGTCAGCCAGCCCTATTACAACGCCATGAACCGGACGCCGGAGGTCGAGCACTTCCCGGCCTGCGGCTATTACGGCCTCGGCATCGTGCCCTATAGCCCCTTGGCGCGCGGCGTGCTGACCGGCAAGTACCGTCCCGATACGGCGCCCGACAAGGACAGCCGCGCCGGCCGCAACGACAAGCGCATGATGCAGACCGAATGGCGGCCGGAATCCTTGCAGCTCGCGCAGCAAATCAAGGAGCACGCCGAAGGGCGCGGCATCACCGCCGGGCAGTTCGCGGTGTCATGGGTGCTGAACTCGTCATTCGTGTCCGCCGTGATCGCCGGTCCCCGCACCGAGGAGCAGTGGGACGATTACCTGAAGGCGCTCGACTATCGCTTCACCGCGGAGGACGAGGCGCTGATCGACCGGCTGGTCGCGAGCGGGCATCCATCCACACCGGGGTTCAACGATCCCGCCTATCCGATCGAGGGACGGCGCGCGCGCACGGCGACTTAAACGAAAGTCGCATACGGCATCGTCGCCTGCAAAAATTTAATTCAGCGCCTTCGGAATAAATCCGGAAGCCGCCATCGACGTTGTTCACCATCTGCCGCGTCGAAGCGTCGCATCTTCCCGAACATTCTTGCCAAACACCTGCGCAAGCCTTTGTCTCCCTTCCAATAATAAGGGGCGCATCCTTGGTTGGATCGCCGTCAAAACGGGGAGGAAATCATGACGACATCCAAAAAAGACACCACTTCCAGCCGCCGCCGCTTCCTGAAAGTGGCCGCCGCGGGCGCTGCAGCAACGGTCGCAGCCCCCAGCGTCGTAAGCGCGCAAGGCGCGACCAGCATGCGCTTCCAGAGCACCTGGCCGGCCAAGGACATTTTCCACGAATATGCGCTCGACTACGCCAAGAAGGTCAACGACATGACGGGCGGCGACCTCAAGATCGAGGTTCTGCCGGCCGGCGCCGTGGTGCCCGCCTTCGGCCTGCTCGAGGCGGTCTCGAAGGGTACGCTCGACGGTGGACACGGCGTGCTCGCCTATCATTACGGCAAGCAGAACGCGCTCGCGCTGTGGGGCTCCGGTCCCGGCTATGCGATGGACGCCAACATGCTGCTGGCCTGGCACAAGTACGGCGGCGGCAAGGAGCTCCTGGCCAAGCTGTACAGCTCGATCGGCGCCAACGTCGTCTCATTCCCTTATGGGCCGATGCCGACCCAGCCGCTCGGCTGGTTCAAGAAGCCGGTCACCAAGGCCGACGACCTGAAGGGTATCAAGTTCCGGACCGTCGGCATTTCGATCGACGTGTTCAGCGGCATGGGCGCTGCGGTCAACGCCTTGCCCGGCGGTGAAATCGTCGCCGCGCTCGACCGCGGCCTGCTCGATGCCGCCGAATTCAACAACGCCACGTCGGACCGCGTCCTCGGCTTCCCCGACGTGTCCAAGATCTGCATGCTGCAGAGCTTCCACCAGAATGCCGAGCAGTTCGAGATCATGTTCAACAAGGACAAGTACGACGCGCTGCCGGCGAAGATCCGCGCGATCCTCGACAACGCCGCCGAAGCGGCCGGACAGGACATGGCCTGGAAGGCGATCGACCGGTACTCGAAAGACTACGCCGAGATGCAGACCAAGGATAACGTCAAGTTCTACAAGACCCCCGACTCGGTGCTGCAGGCGCAGCTCGATGTCTACGATCAGGTCGTCGAGAAAAAGTCGGCGGAAAATCCGCTGTTCAAGGAGATCGTGGCGTCCCAGCTGGCGTTCGCCAAGCGCGCGACGCAGTGGGAGCAGGACACCGTGGTGAACCGCCGGATGGCGTATAACCACTACTTCGGACCCAACGCCAAGAAGCGGACCTGAGGCAATAGAATCGACCAACAGACCCCGTCCGGGATGGCAATCCCGGGCGGGGTCTTGTATCGTCGGCTGGCCATCGCCTGCGCATTCACGACGCGAACGCGCTCCGACGCGGCGCCGGATCTCAGGTCGGCCATTACGCCCGGCTTCGCCCGGATCATTCCTGTGCCAAGTAGCAGCCCTTTATTGAGCAGCCCGTACCAAGCAGTCCAGATTTCATGAACAGCGACCGTTTTCTGCATACCATC
Source organism: Bradyrhizobium sp. AUGA SZCCT0177 (assembly GCF_018130125.1). Lineage (NCBI taxonomy): Bacteria > Pseudomonadati > Pseudomonadota > Alphaproteobacteria > Hyphomicrobiales > Nitrobacteraceae > Bradyrhizobium > Bradyrhizobium sp. AUGA SZCCT0177. Next base: position 59,607 of record NZ_JAFCMA010000012.1, read on the forward strand.
GACGGTATCAGCACCTTTGCCGGCAAGGCGGCCGCCTGGCTGGTGATGGCCTTGATGCTTCTCGTCTGCGCCGAGGTTTTCAAGCGCTACATTCTGAACATGCCGACCGCCTGGATCTTCGATGCGTCGAACATGATGTACGGCGCGGCGTTCATGCTCGGCGGCGCTTATACGCTGGCGCAGAACGCCCATGTCCGCGGCGACTTTCTCTACTCTTCGATGCGGCCGCGCACCCAGGCCGGGCTCGATCTGGTGCTTTACATCGTGTTTTTCCTGCCCGGGATCGCGGCGCTGGCCTATGCGGGCTGGGACTATGCCGCGCTGTCGTGGCGCATCAACGAGCACTCCAACGTGACCGCGGACGGACCGCCGGTCTATCATTTCAAGGCGATGATCCCGCTGGCGGGCATATTGCTGTTGCTGCAAGGGTCCGCTGAAATCGCGCGCTGCGTCATCTGCCTCAAGACCGGCGTGTGGCCGAGCCGCCTCAAGGATGTCAGCGAAATCGACGTCGTCGAGGAGCAACTGGCGCTGAGCGAGCATGTCGACGACGAAGCGCGCCGAAGCGCGATCGAGCATGCGCAGAACATCGAGGAGAGCGCGCGCCAGCGCGGCTTGGGCGGGGACGTGCAGCGATGAGCGATCCGGCACTCGGGCTTTTGATGCTCGGACTCATCGTCGTCGTCATCATCATGGGTTTCCCCACGGCGTTCACGCTGATGGGGCTCGGCATGTTCTTCGGTTTCTTCGCCTATTACCGCGCCGGCGAATCCTGGGCCGACAACCACATCTTCGACCTGATGGTCCAGCGCACCTATGGCGCGATGACCAACGACGTCCTGATTTCCATCCCGCTGTTCGTCCTGATGGGCTACGTGATGGAACGCGGCGCGCTGGTGGACAAGATGTTCTACGCGATCCAGCTGGCGTTCCGGCGCGTGCCGGCAGCGCTCGCGGTCGCCTCGTTGATCGTCTGCACCTTCTGGGGCATTGCCTCCGGCCTCGTCGGCGCCGTCGTGGTGCTGATGGGCGTCATCGCCTTCAACCCGATGCTCAAGGCCGGCTATGACGTGAAACTCGCCTCCGGCGTCATCACCGCCGGCGGCACGCTCGGTATCCTGATCCCGCCCTCGGTCATGATCATCGTCTATGCGGCGGTCGCCGGGCAGTCGGTGGTGAAGCTGTACGCCGCGGCGATGTTTCCGAGTTTCTTCCTGGCGTTCCTCTACCTCGTCTACATCATCGGCTGGGCGCTGATTAACCCCAAAATCGCGCCGAAGCTGCCGGAGAGCGAAACCCGGGTGCCGGTGCGGCCGTGGGTGACGCAGATCCAGCAGCTCTATTCCCGCAAGATGCTGCCGGCATTGCTGGCCGCGACTGTGGCCCCGTCGCGGGCCCTTGCCATCACGGTGGATGGCGCGCGGCTCGGCTACGGCACGATCCTCAAGAGCCTGTCGTTCGTGCTGGTGCCGCTGGTAATGACGCTCGGCACCCTGTGGGGCATCTGGTGGTACGTCGTGATCCACCAGCAGCCGGACGCACCCACCGCCATCGAGCGCAGTGAGGCTCCGACCCCGCTCGGACAGGGCGCGCCGAGCAGCGAGCCGGTCGAGGAAAAGCTTCAGGAACTGGGCAGTTCGGTCCAGCAGTCCGGCGCGGCCAAAAAGGGCGAACCGGAGGTGCTGCAGCAGATGGGTAATCTGCAGAGCGAAACCGCCGCTCCGCCGTCGGCGTCCGGTCCGCCGGAAGGCTTCTATCTGTACTTCGGGTTCACGGCCGCCGTCCTGCTGCTGCTGCTGTTCTACTATTACGCGATCATGGAGGCCGAACAGTTCGAGGTGCTGCGGCTGTTGATCACCTCGGTGATGCCGCTTGGCCTGCTGACCGTGGTCGTGCTCGCCGTAATCCTGTTCGGCATCACGACCGCCACGGAATCGGCGGCGGTGGGCGCCGCCGGCGCCTTCCTGCTGGCGTTCCATGCCCGCACGCTGAACTGGAAAAAGACCAAGGAGGCGGTGTTCCTCACCCTCAAGACCACGTCGATGGTGTGCTGGCTGTTCGTCGGCTCGGCGCTGTTCTCGGCGGTGTTCGCTATACTCGGCGGCCAGGCGCTGCTGGAGAGCTGGGTGCTGTCGCTCAACCTGACACCGGTCCAGTTCATGATCCTGTCGCAGGCGATCATCTTCGTGCTGGGCTGGCCGCTGGAATGGACCGAGATCATCGTGATCTTCGTGCCGATCTTCCTGCCGATGCTGAAGCACTTCAGCGTCGATCCGATCCTGTGGGGCGTGCTGGTGTTCGTGAACCTGCAGGCCGCCTTCCTGTCGCCGCCGGTGGCGATGTCGGCGTTCTACCTGAAAGGCGTCGCGCCCAAGCACGTCACGCTGAACCAGATCTTTTCCGGCATGATGCCTTACATGTTCATCGTGATCATCTGCATGGTCATCATGTATATGTGGCCGGGAATGACGCTGTGGCTGCCGAAATATCTGTACGGCGGCTAGGCCGGGGGACGCGGGTTCCAGGGTTAGCGGGAACAACGGCCTCAATGGGCCGTTGTCTCCTGCGGTGACCGCAGCCGCAAACCAGCGGAGGATTCCGATGGAACCGATCCTGGGTTTTGAACCGGTCCTGTTTGTTATCGTCGTGGTGCTGCTGTTTGGTGGCGGGAGCTATTGGGGCCGGCGTCACGGCCATTGGTGAGCACGATGATCGATTTTCCGAACCATAGCCGAAGCTATGACCACACAAGGCGCGCCGTGCGGTTTTGGGGCTACGACAGCGCGATCGAGGCCTCGTTCTACGTGAACGAGGAGGCGCTGGCGCGAATCCAGCCGGACGTGCCGCTCGATGAATCGGGCTTTCTGAACGCGTTCGACGCCAACCGCGACAAGATCTGCGCCGCAGCCGCCCGCGTTTACGTGCGCGGCAGCCGCGGCTCTTACGATCTCGGGGTGGCAAACTTCTAAAGGAAGGTGCGGCCTCAATCCGCCGGGCACAGCCCTTCCTCGATCGCGGCCGACTGCAATTGGCCGGCGTCGGTGACGCCTGCTGCGGCGGTCGCCAGGATGCGCGACGCCATCTTCACCTTGATTGCCGGCGTGGCTGGCTTGCCCGACGTGCTGTCGACATGGGCGGAAGCCAGTTCCAGCACCGATCTCATCATTGAAACCAGTTCCGGATTGAAGTTGTTCGGCGAAATCTTGGTCATGCGCACTCCCGTTGGCGCTCATGTAGCGCAGCAACGTGACTCCAATACGACCCTGGTGTGAAGGATCGCCATAGAGGTTAAGGATTGCGCGGCCTCGGGTCTCAATCGTTGGACGAACAGTCATTCGCGGTCCGGATCTGAAACTTCAATTGACGGCAATTTCTACCTAATCAATCATAGGTTTGGACTGGAGGGCCCAATGTCTACCAATAAGCTGACGCTTAGATTCCGCTGTCCGGCAGAGCTTGAAGGAGAGCTGCCACGGCCCGTGCCGGCGAACCAGGGTGTTCCCGACTGGCTCAAGATGATGCCGGCAAAAGCTTTCAGCGACATCAACTTGCGCGACGAGGAAACGATAAAGCGGTGTCCGCCTTTCGTCGATGCGATGACCTGCGGCTTTCTGATCCCGCTGGTCTGCGACCTGAGGATCGAGAACGGCCAGATCACCTGGGACAACGAACTCCCCCCGGGATCTCTGGATTTTCCCCGTTCACCGATCGGATTTCACGACAAGGGACAGGTTACCGGTACGCCGCTTTTCGATTCCGATCGCTTCATCATCAAATTCCACAATCTGTGGACCATCGAGGCCCCGGAAGGCTATGCGCTGTTCTTCACACATCCCGTCAATCGTTTTGATCTGCCATTCACCACGCTAAGCGGGCTGGTCGATTGCGACCGTTATACCGACACCTGGATACATTTTCCGGCGCACTGGCATGACACAAATTTCCGGGGCATCCTCCCGAAGGGAACGCCCAGTGCATTCCAGTCAAGCGGGAAAGCTGGGTTTGCGAAACTTCGTCGTTCACGCCGGAAGAGACGCAACAGGCTCGCGAATTCCGGGACACGATGCGAGGGGAGTCCGGATTGTACAGGCGGCAATTCAGGGCGTAGCCGCTCAGTTCGATTCTCCCCCCAGGAATTTCGCCGCCGCGCTGGGGCGGAAGAAGAAGCGGCCGTGAGACGAAGCGGCAAGCACGTAGGCGGCGCGGCCAAGCAGGTGGGGTCTTCCGCGCATTACGGCACGTAAGGCCGTCTCGGCGCCATCACGGTCGCCCATCTCCAGCAGGCACGCGGCGAGGTTGGCGCGGGCCAAAGCGTCCTCTGGACGCAGACCGAGCGCGTGACGGAATTTATCGGCGGCTGCGGCGTAGTCTCGCTCATAGAGCAGGGCCAGCGCGAGTTCTGTCAAAATGTCCGGGCGTCCCGGAGCCGCGTCATGAGCGACCATCAGGATGGTGCGAGCCTTTGAGGACTCATGGTTTTGCAGAAACAGGCGCCCCAGATCGACTTTCAAGTCGATGCTCTCGGGCGCCAGCGAAAGGCCTTCCTCGACGATCCTGATGGCCTCGTTGAGTTTGCCGGCCTTGGCAAGCTGACCTGCGAGCTCCTGAAAGGCAGGTAAATACGGTGGACGCCGCGCGGCGGTGCGCCGCAATTGCTCGATCCCATCCGCCGGGCGTTCCGAACTACACAAGGCTGCGCCAAGCAGTGTTTCAACTTCCGCATCGCTGCCGCGACGAGCGGCTTTTTCGAGCGGCACAATCGCCTCACCCGCACGATTCTGATTGATCAGGGCATGAGCCAGAATGAGCACCGCGCTCCTGTCGGTGCGGTTCGATTTCAGGATTTCGGCAGCAAGTTGCTGTGCCCGGCCGAACTGCCGCATCTGCAGCGCCAGTGAGGCTTGCTGAAGCGCCTGCACACGGGAATTGTTGTGGCCGCCACTCACGGCATCGCCTGTGCGAGGTGCGAACACCGCATCGCGGTTTTGCCCGGCCTCACGCCGAGCGCGCAGTAATGGAAGTTCAGCATTGCCCGGTTCCAGGTCCGTCGTCTTGCCCGCGGCGACACTGCCATTTCTGATTCAATTGTCAAACAACGATGAGGTTGCAGATTCGCGTTCTCGCGGCGCGATGCGCCCGAGTTTTGCGTCACGCTCCGCCCTCGAATCCAGAGGGCGCAGGGAAGACCGGATGCGCGCTGCACCCGCGGTCTCGTGTGCGATTGTGCTAAGAATGCTGCACACGAGCATACAGGGCAGCGGTGAACACCCGGCCTTCCCTGCGCAATGGCTTTACGGCTTATAACGCGCTCTCCCCGGTGAGACGGCCTCTATTGCCACCGTCGCCCCTCGGAAGCGTTGCTCCCGCAGGACTTGACGCCGTTACGGGCGCCAGGACCACACGCCTTCGCCGTACGCTCCAGCCGCGACCGTCAATCGCAACCTCAGCGTCCACCGCAACCCGCCCCTCGTCGTGACGACGGCCGACGCCCTCTGAGTGGGACGGGATGGCGATAGATGCGCACTGATTTGGGTCGGACGGCAACAGGAATATTTTTGATTTTCGGAAATTTTGGGCTTGACATGATTTCCGTAAATCGGAATTGAGTTGCCCCGGCTTCGCCCAAGACTACGCCGGGCGCGGCCGTCGGGTTGTTTTGTCGCAGTCCCGGCCGTCATTCCCCAATGCGCAATTGCGCATCGGGGAATGACGGGATCCCCCGCGGCCCATCTTTCGAAACATTAATTTCACCGCCAGCGTCCCGTAATGGCGGGGCTGGTAATCCTGCGGCCGACCAACAAAGCGCGAGGTTTCGTTGTGGGACGTGCGTTGGAGTACAATTTTACAACGCTGCGAATTTCCCGAGCCTATGTCAGCCTGGTGTCCCGCCCCGAGGGTGAGGCGATTTCCCTGGCGTGGATCGGCGACTATGAAATTCGCATGCACGCAGCCTCAGCGGCTTACGCCGCAAGGCAGCCCCTTTTTATCGTCGAGATCTTCGACCATGACGCGCAAATCTTTATTGACAGTCGCGCGTGCCACACCCTCGCGGAAGGCGCCGTCGCGTTCGACGAATTCCTGCATCTGGCGGAGCCGGTAGCAGGCGGACCGCACGACAAGTAGATCGCAGGATGGGTAGAGCCAATGGCCTTCGGCCGGCCCGATGATAAACGCCGCGAAGCCCGTCGATGCTTGCACGGAGAGAGATGATGGGTTTCGCTTCGCTCTACCCATCCTACGAGTTCTCCGCGCGATCCTTCAGGATGACAGCCAGCGGATTGGGTCCCGCCGCCCCAACAAGCTTCAAGGTGTTGGTGTCGTGATGATTGAAGGGCTGGTCTCGCCCCTTCACAAGAAGCTCGGTTTCAAGGAGATAGGTCCAGCTTCCGTCGTCGTTGAAGGTGATGTCGCATCGGTAGCTTTCGGTGCGGAAAGCTTCGTCCAAAAATTCCGTCGAGCAGATTCCGTACCGCGTATCGCCGCGCTTCGCCGTGACTGAGATTCGCCTGTCGTCCGGCTTGGCGTGGCCCGCTGCGAGCAAGACCTGGCCCCGCGGAATGGTCACGCTTTGCAGGATCAGGCCGGTTGCGGGCTCCCAGAGCCAATAGCCGACCTGATCGTGGAAGGTAATGTCTTCCTCCGGCGTGTTGATGTGGATGTGATAGCGCAGACCATAAAACAGCTGCGGTCCGTTGGCCTGCGGATCGATCGGGTCCATCCGGATATGCTCGCGAAACACCCGACGCTCCGGGCCGTCGGCTTTGGGGTTGACGTCCACGCCCTTGTCCGCCTGCCAGATACCCGCCAGATGACGGAGCGGTCCGAGATTGGCGAGGCTATCAGGCGATACGTTGTCAGGCTCGGTAAAGATGTCGGCGGGAATGGGCAGCATAGGAAAACCTCGCGTGATCGCGGTTTCGGCAATATCAGGCTTCCCGGGCGATTACGTCGCCATTTCGGTGTCCGCCAGCTATAAGCTTAAATTGAGCATCCCAGAGCGACAAGTCGCGCAGGAAAGCAGCTTGTATGCGCCGGCAATGTTTGCCGGTGATCCGGCGTGGAAATAATCATGATCAAGAACGGGCTCTATTCGCTCTCTGCCAAATCCCGCGATGGCGTGGCCGATGACGTTGGCGGCATCCTGATCCTGCGCGACGGCCAGATCCATGGCGGTGACGCGTATGTCTATTACACCGGCACCTATGAGTGCTCCGCCGGAAGCTGGAAAGGCAAGATGACCAGCAACGAACATACCCCGACAAACCGACCGATGGTGGCCCGCGTCCAATACATCGGATTTTTCGGCACCTACAACGACGCCGGCGCCAAGGTCGATGCCATGGCCCTCGTTGGGGATCAGGGTATTCGGTATGATGCGGTGTTGCGGTTGTTGGTGGAGGGGTGAGTTGATTGGCCGTGCTGCACGTGCCGCACTCGAGAATGTTTAGCTCACTGTCACGTAACTAGCTCACAACGGCGGATTACGGCTTCGCCTCCAATCCGTACTACGAGATCTACTAGTTTGTCCTGCTCGCCAGTATCCGCTGAACGTCTTTTATCATGCTGGCCACATCCTCCTTAGAGAACTGGTCATAATGACCGTGTGCGGCGTTGTTTCTAATGTCTGCTAATGCAGTAACCTGCTTTTGCACAAGCTTGTTGAATACGCCCGCCTTCGCGAGATCCGCATTCATCTTATTCAAATTGCCGATCGGTATACCTTTGTCGACACACATTTCGCGTAAGCCGGCCTCGAGGACAACACCAGCGGTTACAGCAGCGGCCGGAACGTAGCCGGAAGTAAGAAGCTCACTCGCCATTTCAAGTTCGTTGTCGAAGACCTCAGCCTGAACAAGCAGCTTCAGCGAATTGAGGTAACCGCCTTCGTAATCTTCCTTTGCAGCTTCTAATACTGCGCGAAGCTTTTGAAAGATCTCGTAGTTGGTCACGTACATACCCGGCTCTTCAGCAGCAACGAACTGTGTGAAATGCTGTGAATCCGGCCCGCATACTGATGAAAGAAGGTGGCGCACCTTCACTACCCAACCGAGAAGGTCGTTCACTGCTACGGAGTACCCGGACGAGTACTGCGAGTTATTCATCTTCTTGGAGGCCTCAAGCACGTCCGCTTGCTTGCAAAGGTCTTGAAATCGACGTCCGAAGTCAGCCACTGGATCCTCCCCTAAGGGCCTGCCGCCTGAATATCATCATGGCTCGTAGGCGTAATCCGCCGCGAGAAACACACACACAACGGCGGACTACGGCTTCGGCTACTATCCGTTTTCTCGGCACCAAGTAGCCCGCGTGAACAAAGCGGTACGCCGGGATGAGCCAACCAAAACCCGGATGTTGCTTCGCTCATCCGGGCTGCGCTCTGTCACCGTAACTATTAGTACCCCTCATCGGGCGTCGCCGGACGCTGTAAACGAAGTCTCTGCATCTCTCTTTCGTGCTCCGCCACTCGATACTTCTCGCGATCTGCCTGCGGTATGCGCTCCCGTTCAAACTCAATTCGCCCCTTCTCTATTTGCTGTTCAACAAGCAACCCCTCCATCCCGTACTTGGTCAGGGGGATACCAAATATTCCCTTACCGGGAGCTACGGCAAGCAGTGTGCCCGCTACCACGCACACAACGAAGATTGGTCCATACTTCGTGCTTAGCATCTGAGCCTCCGAGTTTGCGGTCTAGCGACCACGAAGAAGGCTAATCATTTTCTCATAATAGTCACTTGATTCGAAATTTCGGCAACGGGCATCAACACTTGCGACCACTTGCGGCTTAGCAAAACCGAGAGTTGAAATATGTCAAATGATTCGATGGCAAGAGCGGTAGGGCGGATTAGCCGAAGGCGTAATCCGCCGCTTTAGTCTGGCACACTGGATCGCTATCCCTACCCACACGGATGCTATGAGGTGCCATGAGTCAAAATTCGGAGGATCGTAGGGTGATTGATTGGCCGCTGGCATTCTCGACTGCTTCGCAAGCCATAAAGCTAGCGAATGAGTTGCGCTCAATTGATAAAGGGATGAGTCAGGCTGAGCTAAAGTTGAAGATCGCCGATCTTACGGGCGCATTGGCCGAGTTGAAGATTACTTTGACAGAAGCAAACGGCGACGCTGCGGAAAAAGAGGCTGAGATAGCCAGACTGAGAAAGCTACAGCGCCGCATGGAAGACGAGACAGTAGAGTTGTACGGATACAGGTACCGCAAGCGCAAAGACGGAAAAGAAGGAGGGGCTGGAAACCCCTTCTGTGATGTCTGCCTTCAGAAAGATGGCTTGTTGATTGAGACGACTTGTCTGCCTGGAAAAGGTATCCTGGCTCTTCAGTGTCCAAATTGCAAGGCACCGTACGGAGGCCTTCGAACCTACACTGATTGATCTAACGGCCCGAGTTACGGGTTGTCACCGTAATTCCTCGGACTGGCAACGTCTCCCAAAAAACCAAGCAGACATGAACGGTAACGAGAGGATCAGGATAGCGCCTATAATTTGCAAGGAACCACCTGTGTCTGCCCTGCCGCAATAGGCCCCTTCCATTCACAGGCAGGCATTGCGGGCCGAGAGACATTAACTGAAGACTCTCCGGGCATAACTTTATATTCGCTCTTCTCAGTGGCTTGGCAAGCTTCACCATTGATGACGATTTTGTAGTCGCGAGGCGGTGCCGGTTGGACCTCAATTTTGATTGTTGAAAACTTTTGGAGGTAAACGCCAACTTTCTCGGGGCTCGCAAATGAAAGTAAGTAAGTAACCAGAGGAGTCGCGTTTCCGGGAATTGAAGTTGGACCTGTTGCACGACCATCGTCGGCAACATAGAAACCAGCAACACCACCTGATACTACACGAATGTTGCCGATTGCGATTGAGTTAGTAAACTTAGAGCTTTGATCGGGTGTAAAGCCTGCCTTTTCAGCCCCTAGCGCAAAATCTGCGGCAACTAGTTGCCTGAATTGGCTCTTGGCGGTTGCTGTCATGTATACCCCGGATTTCTGCAACTCTCTTTCTAAGACGTTGGGGTCCGGCACTTGAGCGTTCGCTACGGCGGTGAATGCAATTAGGCCCAAGCCTGCCAACGGGAATTTCATGATTCTTCCCCACCCCTATCTTTTGGCCACGTCAGAGCCGCGTTTGCCACGAGTAAGCCCATGCACATCAGACCCGCCATAAAAAACAGAAAATGCGCCTGGTAGCGGTATGTGAGCCGAGGAGCAGACACAAGCTCCAGGCTATTGTTTACCCATAGCTCAGCAATCCGCAGTCGCCACAGTACCGCGTAGAGAGCCGATTGGAGAAAACACGCAGTAGCAAGGAGTACGAATATTCGAATTGGAGTCGTCAGCTTCAATCCGGATTTGAAACCCAAAAGGACGGCGGCGCCGACGCCGACAAGAGTCGTCGCGACTTTAATTCCAACATCCGCCACGCCATCCATGGCTTTGATCGCCTGCTCATGCTGAGTGGTAGCGTCCCCCTCGGTTGGGACCGTAACTTTGAACGCGGAGCCACTTTCGACCCACAAATAGATCGCGACTGAAGCAAGTGAATAGACAACGATGACGATCCAGATCGAGCGCTTGTCAACTTCCATTTGAGTCCCACGCATTAGACGCATTGCCTAGGATAGATAGATGACGTAGACTACAGCAACTATGAGTTGGTTTCTACTAGCTGTTGTGTGAGCCCCGTTTACTGGACTGTCCGCGAGCCCCAGGCGCGCTGCACGACCTTGTGAGTTAAGCTCGTAGGGCGGATTGGAGCCGCAGGCGTAATCCGTCGCTTTAGGGATACACACAACGGCGGACTACGGCTTCGCCTACAATCGTTTTCTCGGCATCAAGTAGCCCGCAAGAGCAAAGCGATACGCGGGGATGGGCCAACCAATTCCCGGATGTCGCTTCGCTCATCCGGGCTACGCTCGCCGGCCGCTTACCTTCGTGAACCGGCCGGGCGCAAGGTCCCCACCGACCTGTCACGCCACCGCCTGCCGCTCGCTCTCGGGAAGGACCTGCAGCAACAGTTCGCCGAACGGCACGGGCTTGCTGAAGAGATATCCCTGGCCCAGGGCAATTCCGAGCGCGCGGATCTTTTCGACCTGGTCGTAGGTCTCGACGCCTTCGGCGACGATCGAAAGGTTCAACGTCTTCGCGAGCTGAACGATCGATCCGAGGACGGCAACGGTCTCGGCGCGACCGATCCTGTCGATGAACGACTTGTCGATCTTGACCTTGTTGAACGGAAAAGCGGTCAGATAGGACAGTGACGAATAGCCGACGCCGAAATCGTCGAGCGCGATGGAAACGCCAAGCCGCTTCAGGCGTTCGAGCGTCTTGAGATTTTCCTGGCTGTTGGCCAGAAAGACGCTCTCGGTGATCTCGAGCTCCAGCCGTGTCTCGGCAAGTCCGCTGTCCGCCAGCGCGGCCATTACGGAATCGACGAGAGTGCCGCCCGCAAATTGCAGAGCCGAGAGGTTGACGGCAACCTTGATATCATGCGGCAGCATCACGGCATGGCGACACGCCTTGGCGAGCACCAGATCGCCGAGCTCGCCGATCAGTCCCCCCCGTTCCGCAACCGGAATGAATTCAGCGGGAGGGATCAAGCCCCTGGTCTTGTGGCGCCAGCGCGCCAGAGCCTCGACCGACGTCGCGCGGCCCGTCGAGAGTTCGAAGATGGGCTGATAGAAGACCTCGATCTCTTCGCGCCAGATCGCCTCGCGAAGCTCGATTTCGAGGATGTCGCGCTGGTCGGCTTCGGCCTTGAGCTCCGGCGAGTAGAGATGGAAACAGTTTCGACCGGCATTCTTCGACTTGTAGAGCGCAAGATCGGCATTGCGAAGAATTTCATCGGTGCGCGTGCCATGCTCGGGCACCACGGCGCCACCGATGCTGCATCCGATCACGACCGGGTGGCCGTCTATTTCATAGGGTTCGGCAATGGCCTGGACCAGGCGCGCGGCGAGCGTTGCGGCGTCGTCCTGCAGCGCGGACGGCCCCGGCGCCACGATCAGCGCAAACTCGTCGCCGCCGATCCGGGCCGCCGTATCGACGGTTCGGGCCTGCGCCTTGATTCGACCGGCGACCTGCCTGAGAAGCGCATCGCCGCAGTGGTGGCCGAGCGCGTCGTTGACGGACTTGAACTTGTCGAGATCCAGCAGGAGCACGGCGAACGGCGTATGGTGCAGGAGATACTTGTCCAGCGCTTCGTCAAGGGAACCCCTGAACAGGTTACGATTCGCAAGGCCGGTCAGGCTGTCATAGTGCGCCAGCCTCTCGATGCGGTCCTCGGAAGCCTTGCGTTCGGTGATGTCCTCATGCGTCGCAACCCAGCCACCGCTCTCGCGCCGGCCATAGGAAATATGGATGACGCGCCCATCCGGAAACTGCACCGTGTTCGAAGTGTGCTCCGATTTGGCGAGCCGGTCCTTGAGGTCAACCAGATAGGCGTCGAGATCACGCACGGCCTCCTGGTTTGCAAACACCTCGCGGAAATTCATGCCGACCCTGATGTTGTCAGGCGAAAGCTCATAGGCATCGAGCCATTGTCGGTTGAACGCGATCAGGCGATCGTCGCCATCAAACATGCTCAACCCCTGCGGAAGATTTCGCAGCGCGTCCTCGAACTTGCTCAGGGAGTCGCGCAGTTCGCGCTGCGCCCCGTCGAGCGCCTTCTGTCTTCGCCAGTGCAGCGCGGTCGCCATCAGAATGATGAAAGTGAGCAGAAGCGCTCCACCGAGATAGATTTGCTGCCTGGCTTGAGAGCGCGAATAGATCTCCTGCTCTGAAATGCCGGCGGTAAAGATCAGCGGAAAAACGCGCGATCTGCGCGCCGTGACCAACCTGTTGCTCCGGTTCGCGCGGCCTTCGCTCCCGCTCCAGTTCCAATATTGGCTATAGGAGCTGTCCCGTAACGCGCCTTCAACGTGGCCGGGATTGCGCTGTCCCAGCACCGTGCCCTGGTCTATTCCCCGCGCGGCGAGCACGATGTAGTCGGCATTCCTGAGGACAAGGGTTCCTCCGATACCGAGCTTTGCCGTGTCGTAGAACCTGCCGACCAGATCCACGCTGATCGAGCCTACGACGACGCCCGCCGGACCTTTGCCGTGGTCGAACAGCTTTCTGGCGATCTGGATGGTCCATTTGTTCGACGCCCGCCCGAACACCGGCTTTGCGACATAGAGCCGATCTTCGGCCAACTCCATCACCTTGGCGAAGTGCTCCCGGTCCCCGAGATAGAGCGGCGGGCCGGAGTAGCCGGTCGTGGTATCGGACAAATAGCCGTTTGCTCCGATCAGCGAGAACTGCACCACGTCGCCGCTCGCCATCTGCGCTTTGCCGGCCCAGAATTTCAGGCTGAAGGCGGCCGGATCCTGGGCGTAAAGCGCACGCACGACCAGCAGTGACTGATCTACACGTTCGAATATCCGCTCGGTATTTTCCTCAAACAATTGGGCGACACTGTTTCCGTGCGCCCGCGCCTGTTGCAGCGCCTCCGCCCGTTCCGAAGACGTGATCGCGAAGTAGCCGATCCACACCAGCGGCAAAAAGAACAGCGCGATTTGCAGCGGGGCATTTCGCAGGATTCCCTTTGCAGCTTTGCGGACCAATCTGCGGGCGTGAATCACAGCACGCAATCCCGCGCGAGCCGGAAACCCACGGTTGCGCTCTCAGAGCATAGCAACGCCTTCAAATATGACATCGACTATCTTCGCCTGAACCGCCCGGGGATCCGCATCGCCGCGGCCGGGCACCGCCGAGATCTTGCAATCCCCGAACGTAGCGTCGGCAGCCTTAAGTTTTCGTGTTCGCGCAGGTTCAATGTTTATGTCAAAACCCCCCGTAACATCACGGAGATAGCTGCGATCCTGCGCTTCGCCTGACGGCTACGCCGCGGCAAGCCTTTACGCGGCGGCTTCTTCAGGATGCGGCGTTACTGAGGTTAATGGTGCCCAGGGCGGGATCGAACCATCCGGCTTCGCCCAAGCGGGCTACGCCGGGACAAGCCTTTACTCGGCGGCTTCTTCAGGATGCGGCGTTACTGAGATTAATGGTGCCCAGGGGCGGGATCGAACCACCGACACTGCGATTTTCAGTCGCATGCTCTACCAACTGAGCTACCTGGGCATGTCCCGGCGCGGAGCAGGGAGCGCCGGTTTATAGTCAGGCCGGACGGCTGTGTCCACCCAGCTTCGCCGTTGGCTTCGCTTGGCGCGGCTCGGCGTCGGTATCGTCCACAAACTATTGGAAATTAACTGGTATTTCGTATCCGGCATGCCCGCCCTACTCCTCGTCTTCTGCCTCATTCTCCTTGCCGGGGATGACGTAGCGGCCGGAGAGCCAGCGGTTCAGGTCGACGTCGCGGCAGCGCGGGGAACAGAACGGCAGGGTTTTGGGGTTCTCGGCGGGCCTGCCGCATTCCGGGCAAGGCTTCGATGAAGGCTTCGATGCCGGTTTCGACACGCCAGATCCGGCCTGGCCCGTATCCTTGCCCGCATCTTTGGGCGGGTCAGCTGGCATTCAACCAGCCGAAGCGGATCGGAAAACCTTCGCCGCCGAGCAGCGTGACCGTTTCATAGAGCGGCAGGCCGACGATGTTGGTGTAGGAGCCGACCATTTTGACCACGAACGATCCGGCGATGCCCTGCACCGCATAGCCGCCGGCTTTGCCGCGCCATTCGCCGGAACCGATATAGGCCTGGATGTCGTCCTCGTTGAGCCGCTTGAAGCGCACGCGGGTCTCGATCAGGCGCTGGCGAAAGGCTTCCTTCGGCGTCACCAGGCAGATCGCCGTGTAGACGCGATGGTTGCGGCCCGACAGCAGCCGCAGGCACTGCGAGGCTTCGTCGACCAGATTGGCCTTCGGCAGGATGCGGCGGCCGACCGCGACCACGGTGTCGGCGGCGAGGATGAAGGAACCGCGGAGCTCGTCGTCGAGCTGCACGGATTTCAGCGCGGCATCGGCCTTGGCGCGCGCCAGGCGATTGGCGCAGGCGCGCGGCAGCTCACCCCGCTTCGGGGTCTCGTCGACGTCAGCGGGACGCAACGCGTCGGGCTCGATGCCGGCCTGGTTGAGCAGGCTGAGCCGTCGCGGCGAACCGGAGGCAAGAACGAATTTGGGACGGCCAAGCATGCTGATTTTTGGGAGGCAGAGGAATCGAGGGGGCGAATGCGCGCGGAACCTATCGGAAGGGCGTGGTTTTCACAACCGGGTGGCAAGTGGTTGTGGCTGCGTGGAAAAATCCTATCGCCGCACGCGCAGTGCGCCCGCTCTCCCGCGCTTGCGGGGGAGGGTTGGGGTGGGGGCTCTCTCGGCGACGGGACTCGCGGAGAGAGCCCCCACCCGCCTCGCTTTGCTCGGCACCCTAAGAGCGAGCTTCGCTCGTCTCGACCCCGCAAAGCGCGGGAGAGGGAAGAAGCTACCCGCTCGCCGCGCCCGCCTTCGAAAACCTCCGGCGGATGCGCAGCGAGAGGCCGTCGCAGACGTCGCGATAGGCTTGCAGCTTCTGCTCGCGGCTGCCTTCGGTGTCGGTCGGATCCGGCGTCGGCCAGTATTCGACGTCGGCGGCCAGCGTGTGCGTCAGGGCCAGCGCCTTGTGATGCGCTTCGGGCGACAGCGTGATGATGAGGTCGAAATTGAGCCCTTCCCAATCCTCGAGTTCCTCGAACGTCTGCGGCTTGTGGCCGGAAATATCCTGGCCGAGTTCGGCCATCACGGCGACCGCGAACGGATCGAGCTCGCCCTTCTTGACGCCGGCGGATTTCACATAGAGCGCCTGCGGGAACATCTGCTGCAGCAGGCTTTCGGCCATCGGCGAACGCACGCTGTTCAGGCCGCATGAGAACAATACGGCCTGCGGATTGCGCGCGCGGGGCGGCGCGTCCATTCACGCTTCTCTTGTTTGGAGCGTGAGCCTTTCAGAATGCCAGATCACACGCTCTATTTGACGCATGACCTGATCCGAAAACCGCTTCGCACTTTTCGGGGTCATGCGTCCTGCCCCTTCCAGTGCAGCACGCAGATCAGCGTGAACAGCCGCCGCGCGGTTTCGAAATCGATCCGTACCTTGCCCTTCAGCCGTTCCTGCAGCGTGCGCGAGCCCTCGTCATGGATGCCGCGGCGGCCCATGTCGATGGCCTCGATCTTGTCGGTGGTCGCGGTGCGGATCGCCTGATAGTAGCTGTCGCAGATCATGAAATAGTCCTTCACGATCCGCCGGAACGGCGTCAGCGACAACAGATGCGCCACCACAGGCGTGCCGTCCTCGCGGCGGATGTCGAACATCAGCCGGTTGCCGGTGATGGCAAGGTGCAGCGTGAACGGGCCGCTCTCCGCCCCGTCAGGCGCGAACAGATTCTGCTCGATCAGATCGTAGATCGCGATCGCGCGCTCGTGCTCGATGTCAGGCCCCGAACGCCCGATCGATTCCTCGTCCAGCGTCACCGCGACAATGCGGTTCTGCGGATCCTCTTCTGCGGGCGGCTTGGTCATGACAGGTTGAGACGCAATCCGATCGAGCGTGAATGGGCATCCAAACCTTCGGCCTTGCCCAGGGTCATCGCGGCGGGTCCCAGCGCGCGCAACTGGTCCGGCCCGCATTTGAGAATCGAGGTGCGCTTCATGAAGTCTAGCACGCCGAGGCCCGACGAGAACCGCGCCGAGCGCGCGGTCGGCAGCACGTGGTTGGAGCCGCCGACATAGTCGCCGATCGCCTCGGGCGTATGGGCCCCCAGAAAGATCGCGCCGGCGTTGCGGACTTTTGCCGACAAGGCTTCGGCGTCCGCGGTCATGATTTCCAAATGCTCGGCGGCGATGGCGTTCGCCAGCTCCACGGCGTCGTCGAGCTTTTTCACCATGATGATGGCGCCGAAATCCTTCCACGAGGCGCGGGCGATTTCCGCGCGCGGCAGGGTGACGAGTTGCGCTTCGACCGCCTGTTCGACCTCGGCGGCGAGACGCTCGCTGTCGGTGATCAGGATCGACTGCGCGCTGGCATCGTGCTCGGCCTGCGCCAAAAGATCAGCCGCGATCCAGCCGGCATTGCCGGTGTCGTCGGCGATGACGAGCACTTCGGAGGGGCCGGCGATCATGTCGATACCGACTTTGCCGAACACCTGCCGCTTGGCGGCGGCGACATAGGCGTTGCCGGGGCCGACGATTTTCGCAACCGGCGCGATCGTGGCGGTGCCGTAGGCGAGCGCGGCCACCGCCTGAGCACCGCCGACGCGGTAGATTTCCGAGACGCCGCCGAGTTCAGCTGCCGCCAGCACCAGCGGGTTGAGCTTGCCGTCCGGCGACGGCACCACCATCACCACGCGCGGCACGCCGGCAACCGCGGCCGGCACCGCATTCATCAGCACCGAGGACGGATACGCCGCCGTGCCACCGGGCACGTAAAGGCCGACCGCGTCGATCGCGCTCCAGCGCCAGCCGAGCTCGACGCCGAGCGCATCGGTAAAGCGCTCGTCCTTGGGCAGTTGGCGGCGATGGAACATCTCGATCCGGTCGCGCGCGAATTTCAGCGCATCCAACGTGGCGCTGTCGCAGGCTTTGGTCGCAGCCCCGATCTCATCACCGGTGACGCGCAGGCCGCTGGCTGCGATATCCAGCCGGTCGAATTTACGGGTCGCCTCGAGCAGGGCGGCGTCGCCGCGCGCGGCCACGTCATCGACGATGGCGCGGGTCGCCCGCTCGACATCGGCGGATGCTTCGCGCTTGGCGCCGAGAAAGGCGCCAAAGCGCTGGTCGAAATCGGCGCTGCTTCTGTCCAGGCGAATGGGCATGGTGGCTTTCTGTGGAGGCTTGCGGGCCTATGCTCAATGGCGCGGCGGCCCATGGCCGTCAACCCTTTGAGTCCGCCATGGCAGGATGGTTCAAAGGGTCAGGCCGGTCCCGTAGGGTGGGCAAAGCGAAGCGTGCCCACCTAACTCGGGGAAAGGCTGAAAATCTGCCCCTATTGTGGTGGGCACGGCGAAGAGCGCCTTTGCCCACCCTACGCAGCGGGCTTTTCAGGCCTCCTGCCCAGACGGCGCGATGCCGATATCGCTGGTGCCGAGATCGTCGGCGCCGAGGTCGGTCAGCTCGCATTCCAGGCATTCGACGTCCAGCCGCAGCGCCCCGCCATGGCTGAACAACAGCAAGGCGCTGCCGCCGGGGGCCTCGCCGGGGTGGAATTCGATCCCGACCAGTTCCAGCACGGCGTCCGGCGCATCCAGATCGATATTGCGCGACTTGCAGGCCAGCACCCGGTCGAAGCGCAATGCTGCGATCGTCCGGCGCGGGGTGGTGCCGCCGGACAGCGTCTGCTCCCAGTCGAGCCTGAACATGCCGACCACCAGGCGCTTTTCGTCCTGTCGCCAGACGATGTCGGAGGCCTGCACCCGGGCGTCCTGGACATGCGCCGAGATCACCGAGAGATCATCGGAATCGAGCGCGATCAGTTTGAGCTGTTCAGGCGAACCCATGCGCCAACTTTACCTTTAATTTGTGCGTAGCCTAGCCGCAAAACCGGTTCCCATCCCCGGATCAAGCCCGGAGACATGCTTTGGCGGGATACGCGCGTCAGTCGCTGATACGCTGGATCGAGGCGCCGCAGGCCGACAGTTTTTCCTCCAGCCGCTCAAAACCGCGGTCGAGATGATAGATCCGGTTGACCATGGTCTCGCCTTCGGCGGCAAGGCCGGCGATGACCAGCGACACCGACGCGCGCAGATCGGTCGCCATGACCGGCGCGCCGCGCAAGCTCGCGGTGCCGTCGATGGTGGCGGTTTCGCCGTCGAGCGAAATTTTCGCGCCGAACCGCGCCAGCTCCTGCACATGCATGAAGCGGTTCTCAAAAATGGTTTCGGTGATCTGCGAGGAGCCGCCGGCGCAGGCCATCAGCGCCATCAGCTGCGCCTGCAGATCGGTCGGGAAGCCCGGGAACGGCGCGGTCGACACGTTGACCGGCTTGATCCCCGCACCGTTGCGGGAAACCTTTATGCCATCCTTGTTCACGGTGATGACGGCGCCCGCTTCGGTCAGCACGTCGAGCGCCGATTGCAGCAGCTCCGGCCGTGCGCCCGCCAGTTGCACCTCGCCGCCGGTCATCGCCACCGCCATCGCATAGGTGCCGGCCTCGATGCGGTCGGGCAGCACGGTATGCCGCGCGCCGTGCAGTTTTTCGACGCCCTCGACCACGATGCGCGGCGTGCCGGCGCCGGTGATCCGCGCACCCATCTTGTTCAGGCAATCGGCGACGTCTGATATCTCGGGCTCGCAGGCCGCGTTGTCGATGATGGTCGTGCCCCTGGCCAGCGTCGCCGCCATCAGCGCGACATGGGTGCCGCTGACCGTCACCTTGGGGAAATCGATCGACGCGCCGCGCAGGCCGCCGGGCGCTTTGGCGACCACATAGCCGGCGTCGATGGTGATCTCGGCGCCGAGTTTCTCCAGCGCCATGATCAGCAGGTCAACCGGCCGCGTGCCGATCGCGCAGCCGCCCGGCAGCGAGACCTTCGCCTCGTGCATCCGCGCCAGCAGCGGCGCGATCACCCAGAAACTGGCGCGCATCCGTGACACCAGCTCATAGGGTGCGGTCGTGTCGATGATATCAGCCGCCGAAATATGCAGGGTCTGTCCCTGATATTCGCGGTCGCCGGGCCGCTTGCCCGCGGACATGATGTCGACGCCGTGATTGCCGAGGATACGCTGCAGCTGCGCGACATCGGCAAGCCGCGGCACGTTGTCGAGAACAAGGGTTTCGTCGGTGAGCAGCCCCGCGATCATCAGCGGCAGCGCGGCATTCTTCGCGCCCGAAATCGCGATGGTGCCGTTGAGCGGGCTTCCGCCGACAATCCGAATGCGGTCCATGCCACCCCCCTTTTTTGTTACGCTCAAAGTACGGGGCTTGTGGACCCCCGATGGCAAAAGCCTTGAAATTTGCGGCTATTTGATGGGGTGGGCTCGACGATCCGCCGTCATTCCGGGATAACACGATCCGTCGTCCCTGCGAACGCAGGGACCCCTAACCCCGGTCATCTATTGTTGAAGCGAAGCCGTCGATCAGCGTGCAAAAAACATTGGCGCCGCGGCGTATGGGTCCCTGCGTGCCGCCTTCGCTAAAGCTTCGGCGAAACCTTGGCGGAGACGTGTCGCAGGGACGACAGCTAGACCGCGTTGATATCCTCGCTCTCCAGCACCGGCTTCGGATAGCCATCGCGGGCGACCTTGATCATGGCGCGGCCGAGCTGCTCGCTTGTTGTCATGAACTTCGGAGAGGTCCGTGCCAGATAGGACAGCAGCGGTGCGGCGACGACATAGATCGCGTTCACCCAGCCTGTCTTCGAGCGCACGCCGTGCAGCGGCTGGATGCCGGCGGGCCGGAACATGTAGGCGGCCTTGAACGGCAGCTTGAGCAGATCGTTCTCGGTCTTGCCCTTGACGCGCGCCCAGCGCACCGGGCCCTGTTCGGTTGAATCCGTGCTGCGGCCGGTGACGTAGGTGAACACGATGCCGGGGTTGAGCCGAACCAGCGTGTTCGCCGCGGCCATCGTGACGTCATAGGTCAGATGCCGGTAGCGCTCGGCGTCCATGCCGACAGAGGAAACGCCGAGGCAGAAGAAGCAGGCGTCGTATCCGGCAAGATCGGACTCGATTGCGGAGAAGTCCGTGAAGTCCTTATGCAGGACTTCACGAAGCTTGGCGTGCTGCTGCCCGGTCGGGCTGCGCCCGACCACCAGCACGCGCTCGACACTGGCGTCGAGCAGGCATTCGCGGAGCACGCCCTGCCCGACCATGCCGGTGGCGCCGAACAGGATAACTTTCATGACTTGATGAAGGCGAGCAGGTCCGCGTTGATCGTCGCCGCTTCCGTGGTCGGCATGCCGTGCGGAAAGCCCTTGTAGGTTTTCAGTATCCCGTTCTTCAGCAGCTTGGCCGACAACGGCGCGGAGTCGGCATAGGGCACGATCTGGTCGTCGTCGCCATGCATGACAAGCACGGGCACATTGATCTTCTTCAGGTCCTCGGTGAAATCGGTCTGCGAGAAGGCGACGATGCCATCGTAATGCGCCTTGGCGCCGCCCGTCATGCCCTGGCGCCACCAATTCTCGATCACGGCCTCCGATGGTTTGGCGCCGGGCCGGTTGTAGCCATAGAAGGGACCGGCCGCGACGTCGCGATAGAATTGCGAACGGCCGGCGGCGAGCGCGGCCTGGAATCCGTCGAAGACATCCTTCGGCAGGCCGCCCGGATTGGCCGCCGTCTTCACCATCAGCGGCGGCACCGCGCTGAGGATCGCGGCCTTCGCCACCCGGCTCTCGCCGTGGCGGGCAATGTAATGCACCACCTCGCCGCCGCCGGTGGAATGGCCGACGTGAACGGCGTTCTTCAGATCGAGATGTGCCGTCACCGCCGCGAGGTCATCGGCATAATGGTCCATGTCGTGGCCGTCGCCGACTTGGGCAGAGCGACCGTGGCCGCGGCGATCATGGGCGATGACGCGAAAGCCGTTGTGGAGGAAGAACAGCATCTGCGCGTCCCAGTCGTCCGATGACAGCGGCCAGCCGTGGCTGAACACGATGGGCTGACCGGAGCCCCAGTCCTTGTAGAAAATCTCGACGCCGTCTTTTGTGGTGACCGTGGGCATGGGGAAACTCCTCTTATTGTTCTTACGCCGTCATTCCGGGACACGCGTCAGCGTGGACCCGGAATCCAGAAGTAATAGAGCGAGATTCCGGGTTCGACGCTACGCGTCGCCCCGGAATGACGAAATCAAACAGCCATCGCCGGCCGATAGCGCCGGATCACGCCGATGATCACGATCACGAAGAACACCAGCACGATGCCCTGCGCGACCGCAAAGGGCGGCTCGGCCGGCGGTACGCTCGGCGCCAGCGCGTGCAGCGCCGGCACCTTCAGGAATGACTGGACCACCAGCACGAACACATTGAGATAAAGCGCCACCAGCGCCGTCAGCGCGTAGATCCAGCGCCAGGCCCCACGCAGGTTCATGATGTAGAGCGCGAAACAGGCGATCGCCAGCAGCACCAGCGAGAGCAGGCCGAACAGGTGCGACGGCAACATTTTTTCGAACAGCAGCGGTGGAATCACAAAGCCGGTGGCGCTGGTCAGGATCGTCGTCAGCAGGAAGATCGCGGTCAGCCCCGGCTGCCGCTTCGAGCCGAGCATTCCGAACATCACGATGAGGCCTGAGACGATTGCGATCAAACTGATGACGACATGCACCAGAACAAATGTCGCCGTACTCATACCGAGTATCATGAAGCGCCCCCTTCGTTGGAAACCCGCCGAACGTTACGATGCAGCGCAGGAAATTGCCACACGCGCCCATTGCACAACCGTCATGCGCGGCAACACGCGAGGCATCGACGAAAGTCGCACGCGGATCAGAGCGCCGGCTTCGAACCGTCGGCGAGAAAGCCGTGCAATGCCGCCACCACCTGCGCGCCCTCGCCGATCGCGCCGCCGACGCGTTTGACCGAGCCGGAGCGGACGTCGCCGACCGCGAACACGCCGGGCACCGTGGTTTCCAAAAAGGGCACCGCACGCTCGCTATTTTGGCCGCCTTGGACGATTCCTTGGACGCCGTCTTGGACGCCGGTGAGAACAAAACCGGCGCGATCGACCTTGACGCCGCAGCCCTCGAGCCAGCCGGTCGCGGGATCGGCGCCGACGAACAGAAAGAGATTGCGAATGTCGAGGCTCTGCACCTCGTCCGGCGCCAGACGGCTGCGCCAGCGCACGCGCCGCAGCGAGGCGTCCTCGCCCTCGAGGCCGACGACCTCGGCGTTGAAGATCAATTCGATATTGTCAGTCGCTTCGATGCGCTCAATGAGATAGTGCGACATGCTGGCGCCGAGGCCGCCGCCGCGGATGATCATGTAAACTTTTCGCGCATGGCTGGACAAAAACACCGCGGCCTGTCCGGCGGAGTTGCCGCCGCCGACCAGCACGACGTCCTGATCGACGCACAGCTTGGCCTCGATCGGCGAGGCCCAGTACCAGACGCCACGGCCCTCATAGGCATCGAGATTTTCGATATCGGGCCGGCGGTAGCGCGCGCCGCTCGCGACCACGACCGATTTGGCTTTCAGCGACTGCCCGCATTCGGTCGCCAGCGCGAACAGACCATCGGGCTTCGTGCAATCCAGCGAGCGGATGGAGACCGGGATCAGCATCTCGGCGCCGAACTTTTGCGCTTGGTTGTAGGCGCGCCCGGCCAACGCCTGGCCGGAAATGCCGGTGGGGAATCCCAGATAGTTCTCAATCCGCGCACTGGCGCCGGCCTGTCCGCCAAAGGCGCGCGAATCGAACACCGCGACCGACAGCCCTTCCGACGCCGCATAGACCGCGGTGGCAAGCCCCGCCGGACCGCTGCCGACCACGGCGACATCGTAGAGCTTGTCATGCGCATGGTTGGTGATCATGCCCATCGCGAGCGCCAGCGAGGTTTCCGAGGGATTGCGCAGCACGGTGCCGTCAGGACACACCACCAGCGGCAGATCGCTGCGCGCGGCCGAATAACGCTCGACGAGATCGGCGGCGTCCTTGTCGTTCTCGGGATCGAGCAGATGATGCGGCTGGCCGTTGCGCGTCAAAAAATTCTGTAAGCGCGCCATGTCGCCGAGCGAGGCCGGCCCGATCAGCACCGGGCCGCCGACGCCGCCCTGGATCAGGCTGACCCGGCGCAGCACCAGCGCGCGCATGATGCGCTCGCCAAGATCGGCCTCGGCCATCAGCAGCGCCCGCAACCGGTCCGGCGGAATCAGCAGCGTCTCGACGTCGCCCTCGGCATGGCCGTCGACCAGCGCGACGCGGCCGGAGAGCTGGCCGATCTCGGCCACGAATTGTCCAACGCACTGATCGATGACGGGCGTGACATGGCCGAGGCCGTCGCGCAGCGTGATGGCAACATGGCCCGACAGCACCACGAACATGCCGGGCCCGGGCTTGCCGGTCTCGAACAGCGCCTCGCCGTGCCCATAGCTGCGCAACTCCCCGAACCGGCGCATGCGCTCGATCTCTTGCGACGTCAGCGTCGGGAAGGTCTGCTCGTGGCGCGGAAACGCGAAGGAATTTTGGCCGGCCGCCGGACCGGCTGTCGTGGTGTCTGCACTCATCTCGCCACCCAAAAAAGAACCCAGCGTTTTGCGGAGAGGCTGGCCACCCGGCGAGCGGTCGGGAATTTCCCTGTCCGCTACTGGCCCGGCTTTACTCCGCCTGCGTCATCTAGGGAGACATCGGTGTTTTCGGAAGGTGCGGCACCTTCATCGCTGCGCCCGCGCGCCTGCGACTTCCGCCGCTTGAGATTTTCGCGCAGCGCCAGCTTCAAGCGCTGCTGTCGCGAATCCTTCACGTCAGGCTTGGCCGTTCCCGCGCGTTTGTCCTGATCGTCCTGCATCCTGGACCTGTTGCGTGTGCCGTGGCGGCGCTCTCTACCGTCCGAACATATTGGGTTTCGTCCGCCTGTAGCGCAATCGCGTCCTCCCGGTCGCAGTCCAATGATTCGCCCGAACCGGCTTCTCAGGCCGTGGGCCTGCGAAATGGAACCGGATCGGCCCGGAGTTGGCCCGGTTGTGGCAGGAAGCGCGACCTCGCGTTGATTTTTGGCCGTTTTAGGCCCTTTCCAGCCCCGCCGCGTGCTTGCGCCGGAGGGGTCCTTGTGGCAAGAACCGGCCGCCTGCAGGGGCCCTTTGGGCCGATTCCTTCGGATACCGGGCATGCTGCCGTAGCTCAGTGGTAGAGCACTCCATTGGTAATGGAGAGGTCGACAGTTCAATCCTGTCTGGCAGCACCAGTTTTTCCCTATCAGCGTCATGTTCTGCAACCCGCGTCCACCGCGCGGGGTGATGACCGGCTCGTCCGGGTCTACGAAGGTCGTCGCCGATCCCCGAAAACACTACGATTTCTTGAGCCTCGTCGTGGCGGTCTGCAGGCGGCTAAGTGAGATTGAAAACGATCATACACCGTGGAGTTTGTCGGCCGACGCAAAATGCGGGTGCGACCCCACGACTTCATGCGGGACGATCCGATCGGTTGCACCGCATATGATGTCGTAGCATTCACAGGTTGCTTCCTCGAGCCGCGCCCTGTCGATTTCGACCAGGCCTCGCCGAACGGATTTGATGGCACCCAAGGCGCGGAGTTTGGCAATCACCTGCGTCACGGTCGTTCGTCGCACCCCGAGCAGCTGCGAAAGCGTCTCCTGCGTTAATGGCAGGATGTTGTTGTCCTCGGTTCGATCGTGCAGGTGAAGCAGCCACCGGGCCATGCGGGCCTCGACCGAGTGCAGTCCGTTGCACGCTGAGACGTGCTGGAACTGCATGAGTATCGACCTCGTATGCGCCTCGACCACATGTCTGATGGCGCCGCTCTTCATGTAGGCTGCATGAAACCGCGACACGGAGATTTGCGATGCGGTGCCGCCCACCCGCACGACCGCCGTCACGGACGACATGAAAGAGGGTCCCAGCACCGATAATGCGCCGATCGCTCCCTCGCGCCCGATTACCGCAGTTGCGATCGTTTCTCCGCGCGGAAGGCCGAGCATGAAGGAGATGGCACCGCTATGGGGAAAGTAAACATGGTCGCGTCGATCTCCCGCCCGTATCACCACGGCGTCCTGTTCAAGCGACACCTTCTGGAGATGGGGGGCGAGCAACGCGAGGTCTGCCAGCGGCAACGCGGCGAGAAGACGATTACCGGCGCTCGCCGAACGGCCCATCACGAGAGACTTCCTCCCTCAGAAGAACACGCAGCTCTCCTGGAATGTCTTTGGCAGGAATGTCTTCTGCGCTGCGCCGACACTAACTCCACTTTCATCGTGCCGGCTTCGAACGGCCGTCATGGATACGACATTTGCTGAGTACCTTAACGCGCCATGCCAGTAAAGCTGAGGCGAACCTTGAGGAACCGCAGACGTTCCATCTTTGTTCCGCAAGGATTAGCCAAAGACACCGTCAGTTCAATCCTGTCTGGCAGCACCATTCCTGGCACTGCCTCACTCGAGACATCGCCGCGCTCAAAGATCTGCGCGCACTCACCCTCTATTCTGTCTCGAATGCCATCTCGATCAGCTTCGAGCGATCTTGTCCGATGCCTTGATAAGATCGACCAGCGTGTGGCCGAAAACGGTTTTGAGTTGCGATCGGCTAGCGACGCCCGAGGATCAGGCTCGGTGATTGTTGCGCGGTTTGCTTGACCGCCCGTCGCGATGCCCATCAATTCGGCATCGTTGCTCCACACGCCACGCGCGCGTCCAAATCCGGATTATGATAGCCCTCATTTGGGGAGACCTTGATCGGGTTTGCATGAAAATGAGGAAGTTGACTATGCGCTTTTCCAAAGTCGCGGCCCTGGCGCTGATCGTTGCAGCCACGAGCGTGGCGCCGGCATCTTCGGCGCCGGCCGCTTCTGATTGTTCGGCATCAACGACACTGGCGAATTGGGGCGAGAACTCGACCGGCGACATTGACATCGCGGCCGGGGAAAGCTGCGTGTTTCCGATCAAGATCCGCGGCACGGTGACCAGCTCTGAAATTTCGCAAAAGCCGGCACGCGGCAAGCTGAAGAAGCTCGACGCGTCCACTTACGAATACAGGGCGAAGGCGAAATACAAGGGGAGCGACACGTTTGTGATCAAGGCAACGGGCAAGGGGCCGACGGCGTCAGGCACGTCGATCATTACCGTGAACGCGACGATCAAATAGCCGCATCCTTTTCGATTCCGCGATCTGCTATGTGTTTCGCCCGTCGACTTCAGCGCATGCGCGAACCCCGGGATTCGTATGCGCGAACCCTGGGGATCAAGAGGTTGAGGCCGCACGCTCTCGCATTGATCGGCTGTCTTTTCACGGCCATGCCGGCTTATCCGCAAAGCGATCCCACGCTGGCGCTAGCCGAGCTCACCTTGCAGGTGCCGACCCGCGCGCTCGGCGATCAGTGCCGCAAGATCGAAGCGGGCGATCCGCTCATGCCGGTGTCGCTGCATCGGACCTTCCACGATGATTTCGACGTGCATCCGCTGGTCGAGGCACGGTGGGTACCGCACTACGCCGGTGGCGCCGCCTGGCCGCAGTCGCGCTACTGGGGCGGCGAAGGCTCCGATTTCAAGCGCAAGACCAGCTATAATGGCGAACAGCAGATCTATGTCGATTCGGTGTATGGCGGGCGGGGCACGGTGCCGCTCGGGCTCGATCCGTTCCGCGTACGGGGCGGCATTCTCTCGATCATCGCCAGCAGGACTCCGCCCGACTTGCGGTCCCTGCTGTTCAACAATGAATATATCTCGGGCATCCTGACCACGCAGAGCAAGTTCACGCAGAAGTACGGCTATTTCGAAATGCGCTCCAAGATACCGGCAGGCGTCGGCGTGTGGCCGGCGTTCTGGATGCTCGCCGATGACGGCGGCTGGCCGCCGGAAATCGACATCATGGAGGGCCGCGGACAGCAGCACGACAACATCGTGATGACCACGCATTGGCGGATCCCGGCCACCGGGCGGGTCGAGCGCTGTGGGTTCGACTTCATGGTTGCCGATACTAGGAGCGAATTCCACAATTATGGTGTGCTGTGGCAGCGCGATCGCATCATCTATTTCATCGACCGCCAGCCGGTGTCGGAGATCAAGGTCCCGGTCGGTTTCGACGCTCCCATGTACATGATCGTCAACCTTGCGATGGGCTCGAAAACGATGGAGGGCGTCGGATTCGTCGACGGCCTGTCTCCCAATGTCGTGGAATTCGAAATCGACCGGATTTCGGCTTATCAAATTGATACATACTGATCATTGCAATCGGCCGGGACGCGCACGCCGGCAGCACCGAAGCTGACGGAGAACGTAATGTCCGGGAAATTCTCGCGCCGGCAATTTGCCAAGCTGGCGGGCCTCTCCGCGCTTGGTCTGGCGGCGACATCGGCGAATGCGGCCCCAAAACAAAGAACGGCCGCCGACCCGCACGCCCCTGCCCGTTTCCCGAAAGACTTTCGCTGGGGCACCGCGACATCGGCCTATCAGATCGAGGGCGCCGTCAACGAGGACGGCCGCGGCCGCTCGATCTGGGACACCTTCGCCCACACCCCGGGCAAGATCGAGGACAAGACCACCGGGGACCGCGCCAACGAACACTATCATCGCTACAAGGAAGACGTCGGCCTGATGCGCGATCTCGGCGTCAAGCACTACCGCTTCTCGATCGCGTGGCCGCGGGTGTTTCCGGAAGGCACCGGCAAACCCAATCCCAAGGGCCTCGATTTCTATAACCGCCTGCTCGACGAACTCCTGGCCAAAGGCATCGAACCCTACGCGACGCTGTATCATTGGGACTTGCCGCAGGCGTTGCAGGACCGTGTCGGCGGCTGGCAGTCCACCGACACCTCAAAAGCGTTCGCGGATTACGCCGGCTATGTCGCGGAGCGTTTGACCGACCGCGTCAAATACATCTTCACGCTGAACGAAGCCGGACGTTTCCTGAATTTCGGCTACGGATGGGGCATCGACGCGCCCGGCCTCAAACTGCCGGCGGCGGAATTGAACCAGGCACGGCATAACGTCGTATTGGGCCACGGCCTTGCGGTGCAGGCGATCCGCGCCCGCGGGCGCGCCGGCACCAAGGTCGGCCCGGCCGAGAACATCGCGACCTGCGTGCCGGCCTTCGACACGCCCGAAAACGTCCGCGCCGCCGAGATCGCGACCCGCGAACTGAACTCAGGCCTGCTCGGCGTGATGCTGGAAGGCAAATACACCGACGGCTTCCTCGAATATGCCGGCAAGGACGCGCCGAAGTTCACCGCCGAGGAATTGAAGATCATCGGCTCGCCCAATGATTTCGTCGGCCTCAACATCTACGCGCCGCAATTCTACATCGCAGCGTCCGACAAGAAGCCGGGTTGGTCGGTGCTGCCCTTCCCCGCCTCGTTTCCGCACATGAGTGCCGACTGGCTGCATATCGGTCCCGAAACGATCTATTGGGCGCCGCGGCTCGCGGCCAAGGTCTGGAACATCAAGACGATCTACATTACCGAGAACGGCACCTCGTCGGAGGACAAGGTGCATGCCGACGGCAAGATCTACGATCTCGACCGCATCATGTACCTGCGCAATTATTTGCGGCAGCTGCAGCGCGCCGTGGCCGAGGGCGTGCCGGTCCGCGGCTATTTCCTGTGGACGCTGATGGACAATTTCGAATGGATCTACGGCTACGAAAAGCGCTTCGGGCTCATCCACGTCGATTTTGAAACCCAGCGCCGGACGCCGAAGCTCAGTGCGTCGTTTTATCGCGACGTGGTGACGCGCAACGCGATCGGCGCCTGAAGCCGCTCAATGATAGCGCACCAGCTGCGGCTGGGGCATCGAAGTCTCGTGTGATGGCGCGCGATCACCTTTGACTGCCACAGTCACGGCGCGTTCATGCCGCACGGTCCGCGACGATTCGTGGCTGATAAACATGCTGGCGGCGCCGACCATCAAGACGACATAAAGGCCGAAGATGCCACCGACCCAGCGCCAGTAGATCCGGCGGCTGTCGGGGGTCAGGCTTTCGATCAAGCTGCGCATGACTGCCTCCTCCTCGAGGAACTGATGGCGCTGCGTATAGCTTGCACTCCGGCCCCGGTGTGTGACGTACTTCACAGAAGCCGCTTTAAAATGGAGAACCCGTGACCGGTCCGGAACTGAAGAAACTGCGCGAAGACCTCGGTGAGGCGATCGGCCAACCCCTTGGCGTGGCCGACATGGCCAAGCTCTGCGGGTTGCCGCCTGAAGACGGCGCCAACACGATTCGGAAATGGGAAGTCACCGGCCCGACCGGCCCCGTCGCCGAACTGCTGCGCATCCTGGCGATGGCCAGCGACTGCTATCCCATCCTCGACATGTTCAACGTGTTTGACCGCCATGACGTCGCCGAAAAGGACCGGCCGGCACGGCGGCAGGCGTTCCGCGAGCAGATGCGCGGCGACGTGCGGCGGCGCATTGCCTAAGGCAAGCTTTCGCGCCGCGCCCGAGAGACCCGATTTTAAGGCTTCATTAAGCTGGCCTTAGGACGCCGTTAAGCACAGAAAATAGGACTTCATTAAGCACAAAAAACGTTTGCTCTCCAATGGGTTGGGTAATCGACCGGTGTGCCCGGCAAGTGACAGCATTTTATTCAAAAGCTGTCTAACTGCACGCCATGGACGGCGCCCGGCATGTGGCGCCTCCCAACGATTTTCCGGAGACCCACGACCATGAAGAAGTTCCTGCTCGCTATCGTCGCTCTTGCAGCCCTCGGCGCGGCGTCCCCGGCGCTCGGCGCCGACATGGGCGCACGGCCCTACTACAACAAGGCGCCGGCCTATGCCGCGCCGCTCTACAACTGGACCGGGTTCTATCTCGGCGCCCATATCGGCGGCGCGTTCGCGAGTAGCAACACTTTCAACGGTCTCGTGCTCAGCGACCACAGCGCCCGCCTGCTCGGCGGCGTGCAGGCCGGCGCCGATTATCAGTTCGCGCCGAACTGGGTCGTCGGCGCCGAGGGGCAGTACAGCTGGCTCGGCGACAACAACCTCAATGCGATTTTCCCCAACGGCTTGGTCTATAACCACGATCGGCGCGCGATCGCGTCGATCACCGGCCGGGTCGGCTACACCTGGGGTCCGGGCATGCTCTACGTCAAAGGCGGCTACGCCTATTCGAACAATCGCGACACCCTGACCTTTGCCGGCGTGCCGGTCGCGTTCACGCTCGATAAGAATCACAGCAATGGCTACACCGTCGGCGCCGGCGTCGAATACATGTTTGCCCCGAACTGGTCGGCCAAGGCCGAATACATGTACTACGATTTCGGCACTACCCGCTTCGTGACCCCGGTCGCGCTGGTCCCCTTTGGCACCTTCCATAACGACGAGCATACGTTGAAGGTTGGCGTCAATTATCGCTTCAACTTCGCAGGCGCGCGCTACTGATCGCTTCTACAGGGAGGCGCGAAAAGGCCGGCTTGAACGCCGGCCTTTTTGTTTGCGGCATGTTGTTTACGCCATGGCGTTTTCCAGCGAAGCGGCTTCCTATTTTCAAACATTGTTCGATGGCGGGCCGGCGCTCAAATCGCGAAAAGCGTCCGCATTTTCCCGACTTGTTAACCGGGTACCACGATACTGCCGCGCGGGGAATCATCCAGGGATAGCGGGACGGGGCGGCGGCAAATGGCGTTACGATTCGGCATCGGCAAGATCAGGCTCAAGGGTTTCAGCTTTCCGAAATTCGGCGTCAGGGGCAGCCTGTTTGCCGCCTTCGCCGTCATCGCCGGCATGGCGATCGTGATCAGCGCCGGCGCCGGCCTGGTGCTCGGACATCTCGGCGGCGCCATGGTCGACCTGAGCGGACGGGACATCCCCCGCCTCGCGGCCAGCCTGCAATTGTCGGCGGAAAGCGCCAGTCTTGCCAGCCAGGGCCCGGGGCTGCTCGCCTCCCGCAGCGAGGAGATGCTGAACGAACGCTCCAAAAAAATGCAGGAGACCCAGCGCATCACCCTGCAAAGGCTTGCCGAGATCACCAAGCTCGGCACCAACAAGGATACCGTCGCAGCCCTCACCGAGACGGTGAAGAACATCGAGGACATGATCAAGAGTCTCGGCGGCGCGGCACGCGAACGGCTGGAAACCGGCGCCCAGCACGAAAAACTGTATGAAGCGCTGCGCACGGCCCAGGCCGCGTTCGTCAAGGCCGCCGCGCCCGCGATGGTCGACGCCCAGACCCAGCTCAGCAGCATCTTCGGCGCCGCCAGCTTCAATCAGGACGAAGCCACCAAGGCGGAGATAACGGTCGAGCAGATCAGCGACATCATCGCCGCCGGCAATCTGACCGCATTCAACATGATGGCCGCGCTTTCATCCGAGAGCAGCGACACGCTCGAGACCATCGAGAAGCAAACCCGCACTGCGCAGCAGCGCGTGAAATCGAACCTCGACCAGCTTCCCAAGGGTTCGCTGACGACGGCACTGAGCAACGCCTCGAAAGCCCTGCTGGGGCTCGGCGAAGGCAAGACCGGCGTCTTCAAGGTTCGCCAGAAGGAACTGGACGCCACGGATTACGGCCAGACCATTTTGGAAGAAACCCGCAAGCTCAATGTCGGCCTCGGCATCAGCGTGCAGCAACTGGTGGACGGGGTGCGCGGCGAGACCGACGCCTCGACCCAGCAGGCGGGCAAGGAGATTTCACTGGCGACCACGGTCATGCTCGCGCTCGGTGCGGCCACCCTGATCGGATCGGTGCTGTTCGTCTGGCTCTATGTCGGCCGCAACATTCTGCGGCGCATCGGCAATCTGCAGCGTTCGATGCAGCTGCTCTCCAGCGGCGACCTCGAATCGGAAATCTATCAGTCCAGCCAGAAGGACGAGATCGCGGCGATGGCCAATTCGCTGCACGTGTTCCGCGAGAGCATGATCCAGAGCCGGGCGCTCACCGCCGACCAGGACCAGGATCGCATCGCCAAGGCCGAGCGCGCCTCCCGCATGGAAGCCCGCATCGTCGAGTTCGAAACCACGGTGCGCACGGCGCTGGACAGTTTGCAGGAAGCGGCCGGCTCGATGCAGACCACCGCGCAGAGCATGTCGGCGACCGCCGATCAGTCCAGCGCGCTGGTGAGCGCGGTGGCCTCCGCCGCCGAGGAAACCTCGGTCAACGTGCAGACCGTGTCGTCGGGCACCGAGGAACTGTCGTCGTCGATCGAGGAAATCGGCCGCCAGGTCGTCACCTCGGCGGAGATTGCCCGCAAGGCGGTCGAGGAAGCCGGCGCCACCGATGCCACCATGCAGGGCCTGGCCGACAACGCCGCCCGCATCAGCGTGGTGGTCGATTTGATCCAGACCATCGCCTCGCAGACCAATTTGCTGGCGCTGAACGCCACCATCGAAGCCGCGCGCGCCGGTGAAGCGGGCCGCGGATTCGCCGTGGTCGCCTCCGAGGTCAAGAGCCTCGCCACCCAGACCGCGAAGGCCACCGACGAGATCCGCCAGCAGATCGTCAGCATGCAGACGGTGACGACATCGGCGGTGTCAGCGATCCGCAGCATCTCTACCACGATCGGCGAGATCAACGACGTCACGACAGCGATCGCGGCGGCGGTAGAGGAGCAGGGCGCGGCGACGCGCGAGATCGCGCGCAACATTTCGCATGCCGCCGGCGGCACCAGCGAGGTTTCCAGCAACATCGTCGGCGTCTCCAGCGCCTCGACCGAAGCCGGCTCCGCCGCCAGCGAAGTCTTGACCGCCTCCGGCGCGCTCCGCCGCGAAGCCGACGTGCTGCGCGCGGAGATCGACGCGTTTTTGGGGAATATCCGGGCGGCTTAGATGGCTGTCGTCATTCCGGGATGGTGCGTTAGCACCAGACCCGGAATGACGGTGCAA
Source organism: Bradyrhizobium sp. AUGA SZCCT0177 (assembly GCF_018130125.1). Lineage (NCBI taxonomy): Bacteria > Pseudomonadati > Pseudomonadota > Alphaproteobacteria > Hyphomicrobiales > Nitrobacteraceae > Bradyrhizobium > Bradyrhizobium sp. AUGA SZCCT0177. The sequence goes on from NZ_JAFCMA010000012.1 coordinate 92,985, forward strand.
ATAATACCCATGCCTTTTATCCCACCGGGCACCTGCTTTTTCGGCTAGCGCCGCACCAATTGTGCGGGTAAGTCGGTGGGATGCACTCGAAAACCGACCCCGTTCAGTCCTCCGCCGAGGCCCTGCGATACCCCTGGGAACATCACCCCGGCCAGGATCAGGTCGTCGAGGTGCTGCCGGGCGTGTTGTGGGTCCGGCTCAAGCTGCCGTTCCGGCTCAATCATGTGAACATCTACCTGCTCGCCGACGGCGACGGCTGGGCGATGATCGATTCCGGGTTCGGCAATGAGGAAACCATCGAAGCCTGGACCACGCTGTTCGAGGGCCCGCTCCGGAACGTGAAAATCTCCCGCCTGATCGTGACCCATTCGCACCCCGATCACGTCGGTCTGGCAGGCTGGGTCACGGAGCGCTTCGACTGTCCCTTGCAGATGTCGCAGGTCGAATACCTGCAGTCGGTCTATCACCAGAACCGCGGCACCGAGGAGCGCCGCAACGCGCAGCGGCTGTTTTTCCGCCGTCACGGCATGGACGAGAGCCTGACCGATACGCTGCTGAGCCGCGGCCAGGATTATCTGAAGCAGGTGTCGATCCTGCCGCCGTCCTATCGCCGCATCGCGCATGGCGACGAGATTTCCATCGGCACGCGGCGCTTCAAGGTCATCACCGGCGGCGGCCACGCGCTCGACCAGGTGATGCTGTATTGCGCCGCCGACAAACTGTTCCTTTCCGCCGACCAGGTGCTGAGCAAGATCTCGCCCAATGTCAGCGTCTGGGCGGTCGAGCCTAACCAGAACTCGCTCGGGGAATATCTGGCCTCGCTGGCGAGCCTCACCACCACGCTGCCCTATGACGTGATGGTGCTGCCCGGCCATGGCGTGCCGTTCTACGGCCTCAAGACCCGAATCAAGCAGCTGGCCGATCATCACGAGGACCGCTGCCGCCTGATCGCCGAAGCCTGCCGGACCGTGCCGCAGACCTCGAAGGAACTGGTGCCGGTCGTGTTCCACAAGCACGTGCTGGACGCTCACCAGATGGGCTTTGCCGCCGGCGAACTGATCGCCCACGTCAACTACATGCTGGTCGAGGGACGTCTGACCTCAGAGGTCACCGACGGCGTGCTGTATTTCCGGACCACCTGACACGCCCAACTAATCCATAGCTATTGGGCCTAAAAGGGCGCACGGTCGCGCCATGCTATCCCGGCTGTCGTGCCAGACGAACTTCCACATTGAAGCCTTTCCCAGCGGCGGCATTGATTTGACGCCGTCATGCTGACGCGCGCGGCGCTGCTTTTTGAGAACGGACTGCCTGATCTTCCGGCGCTGCTGATCGAGCCGCATCGCAATCCCGGCGGAATTTGGCGCATCAAATTCAGCTATGAGGCGAGCGAGCCGCTTTCGATGAGCGCGGTGCAGGCATCGAATATGGCAGCGGCGCTTCAGGAGATCGGAGAGGCCGAACTGGCTGACGAGATCGACGGCGCGCTGAAGAGCGCGGTTCGCTATTCGTCGATGTGACTTTCTGATGTGACCTTCCGAAATGTAACTTTTTGTCCCGGGTGATTACGCCCGCAAAGGAAAATAGATGAAAATAATTGTCGCCGTCCTGGCGCTGTGCGCCTTCGCACAGAACGCGTTCGCTGCAAGCCCGGAATGCCGCGCGGTCGAAGGCAACAGCGCACGGCTCGCCTGCTACGACGCAGCGCAGCCTCCGAAAATCGCAACGCCCAAGGAAATATCCAAGGAAATATCCAGCGAAAAATCCAAGGAAAAACCCAGGGCGATCGAGAGCGACGCCTCACGACCCGAATACAAGGATCCCTTCCTCGCGGAGAACGCCCGCACCACGTCCAAACTGAACAATATCTGTCGCGGCTGCTGAGCCACGGCCGACGAAGAAGGACGACAATGGCCAAAGTGTCGGACTATCGAATCATTACCTTTCAGCGGCAGCCCGGACTTTGGCGGGCCAATATGACGCCTATCGTCCAGCCCCCGACGATCACGCGGGGCGCGGCGATCCGGGGCTTTGTGACGGCCGAAGACAGCAAGTCCGAAGACGACGCCTTGATCGCGGCCAATCGCGCCATCAGGGAACTCGATTCCTGAACCGGCTCGGCCGCCCCTTGGATTACTCGTGGTTTCAGCCGCACCGCCAAAATACCAGGACCGCAAATCGCGCCTAGCGCGTTGATCGATATCAATATTTGCCCTGCCTCGGGTGCATCCCGGAGGCCCGCTGAAATGTGGGATTTCACATAGACACCAAACCTGGAAAAGCTCTAAAAAGAGCCCACGCCGCTCCGGCCGGTTCCGTTTCAGGTCTTGTGATGGATTACAGCAAATTCTTCTCCGCCGCCCTCAACCGCCTGCATGACGAGCGGCGCTACCGGGTTTTCGCCGACCTCGAGCGGATCGCAGGCCGCTTCCCGCATGCGGTCTGGCACTCGCCGAAGGGCCAGCGCAACGTCGTGATCTGGTGCTCCAACGACTATCTCGGCATGGGCCAGCACCCGAAAGTGGTCGGCGCCATGGTCGAGACCGCGACCCGTGTCGGCACCGGCGCCGGCGGCACCCGCAACATCGCCGGAACCCATCACCCGCTGGTGCAGCTGGAGGCCGAACTGGCCGATCTGCACGGCAAGGAAGCCTCGCTGCTGTTCACCTCGGGCTATGTCTCCAACCAGACCGGCATCGCGACCATCGCCAAGCTGATTCCGAACTGCCTCATTCTGTCCGACGCGCTCAACCACAATTCGATGATCGAAGGCGTGCGCCAGGCCGGCTGCGATCGCCAGATCTTCCGCCACAGCGACATGGCGCATCTGGAAGAGCTGTTGATTGCCGCAGGCCCCGACCGGCCCAAGCTGATCGCCTGCGAGAGCCTTTATTCGATGGACGGCGACATCGCGCCGCTCGCCAAAATCTGCGATCTCGCCGAAAAATACGGCGCGATGACCTATGTGGACGAAGTGCACGCGGTGGGCATGTACGGCCCGCGCGGCGGCGGCATCGCCGAGCGTGACGGCGTCATGCACCGCATCGACGTGCTCGAAGGCACGCTGGCCAAAGCGTTCGGTTGCCTCGGCGGCTATATCGCAGGGAAGGCCGACATCATCGATGCCGTCCGTTCCTACGCGCCGGGCTTCATCTTCACCACAGCGCTGCCGCCGGCGATCTGCTCGGCCGCGACAGCGGCAATCCGCCACCTGAAAACCTCGACCTGGGAGCGCGAGCGCCACCAGGACCGCGCCGCCCGCGTCAAGGCGATCCTCAACGCCGCGGGCCTGCCCGTGATGTCGAGCGAGACCCACATCGTGCCGCTGTTCGTCGGCGACCCCGAGAACTGCAAGAAGGCGTCCGACATCCTGCTCGAAGAGCACGGCATCTACATCCAGCCGATCAACTATCCGACCGTCGCCAAGGGAACCGAGCGCTTGAGGATCACGCCCTCGCCCTACCATGATGACGGCCTGATCGATCACCTGGCCGACGCGCTGCTGCAGGTCTGGGAGCGCCTTGGCCTGCCGCTGAAGCAGAAATCGCTGGCGGCCGAGTAACCCTACCAATCCGAACTCCGGGAAATTGAGCCGGTAGCGCGGTGCGCTGCCGGCTCAATGCGTTTATACTGGTGCTTCCGGTCCGGCGCGGCGGAACAAGAGGCGCCCGAACAGAGGCCGGGAAGGGAGACAGGCAGCAATGCTGCACGACTGGGGCGTGATCGCCGCCGCATTCGCCTATATCGGACTGCTGTTCTTCGTCGCCAGCTATGGCGACCGCCTGTCGCCGAGCCAACGCGGCCGCGCCAGCATGATGATCTATCCGCTGTCGCTGGCGATCTACTGCACCTCCTGGACCTTCTTCGGCTCGGTCGGCTTCGCCAGCCGCACCAGCGTCGAGTTCCTCGCGATCTATGTCGGCCCGATCCTGATGATCGGATTGTGCACGCCGCTGCTCCGCCGCGTGATCCAGCTGGCCAAATCGCAGAACATCACCTCGATCGCCGACTTTATCGCCGCCCGCTACGGCAAGAGCCAGGCGGTGGCCGCGACCGTGGCCGTCATCGCGATTATCGGATCGGTGCCCTACATCGCGCTCCAGCTCAAGGCGATGTCTTCCTCGCTGGAGACGATCCTGAGCGAAGACAAGCTGTTCTCCTCGATCCCGCTGATAGGCGACATCGCACTGGTGGTGACGCTGGCGATGGCCGTGTTCGCCGTGCTGTTCGGAACCCGCCAGACCGACGCCACCGAACACCAGCACGGGTTGATGCTGGCGATCGCCACCGAATCCCTCGTCAAGCTGGTGGCGTTTCTCGCCGTCGGCCTCTTCGTCACCTTCTGGATGTTCTCGCCGGTCGAACTGATCGAACGCGCGATGAAGACACCGGAAGCGATGCGCGCGATCAACTATTCGCCTTCAATCGGCAATTTCCTGACCATGACGCTGCTGTCGTTCTGCGCGATCATGCTGCTGCCGCGGCAATTTCACGTCAGCGTGGTCGAGAATTCCAGCATCGACGAGGTCAATCGCGCACGCTGGCTGTTTCCGCTTTACCTGGTCGCCATCAATCTCTTCGTGATCCCGATCGCGATCGCCGGCCTCGTCACCTTCCCGTTCGGCGCCGTCGACAGCGACATGTTCGTGCTGGCGTTGCCGATTGAGGGAAACGCTCCCTTGCTCAGCATCGCCGTCTTTGTCGGCGGCCTGTCGGCCGCGACCGCGATGGTGATCGTGGAATGCGTGGCGCTTTCCATCATGGTTTCGAACGACATCGTCTTGCCGCTGGTGCTGCAGCGGAGCCCGCGAACGCGCGTGGGCCAGCAGGATTTCGGCGACTTCCTGCTCAAGGTGCGGCGCTTTGCGATCTTCGCCATCATGGTGATGGCCTATTTCTACTATCGCGCGCTCGGCAGCACCCAACTGGCGGCGATCGGGCTGTTGTCGTTCGCGGCCCTCGCCCAGCTCGCACCGGCCTTCTTCGGCGGCCTGTTCTGGCGGCGGGCCACCGCGCACGGCGCCATGGGCGGCATGCTGGTCGGCGTCGCCGTGTGGACCTATACGCTGTTCCTGCCGAGTTTCCTCGAAACCACCACGGCGGGTTTGCAGTTCCTGCAGCACGGACCGTTCGGCATCGAGGCGCTGCGCCCACGGGCGCTGTTCGGCGCCGATCTGCCGCCGCTGATGCATGGCGTGCTGTGGTCGCTCGGGCTCAACATCCTGACCTACGTCGCGATGTCGATGGCGCGCCAGCCGTCGTCGATCGAACGGTTGCAGGCCGACCTGTTCGTGCCGAGCACGCTGACGCCGATCACGCCGACCTTCCGGCGCTGGCGCACCACGGTCACGGTGCAGGATATCCAGAGCACGGTGGCGCAATATCTCGGCCCCGACCGCGCCCGCCAAGCGTTCGAGACGTTTACCGCCGACCATCCCGGTCATCTCGATCCGGCCGCGCCTGCCGATTTCGAGTTGCTGCAGCACGCCGAACGCCTGATCGCGTCCTCGATCGGGGCGGCCTCCTCGCGCCTCGTGATGTCGCTGTTGCTGCGCAAGCGCACCGTCTCCGCCAAGGCGGCGCTGAAGCTGCTCGACGATTCCCATGCCGCGCTGCATTTCAACCGCGAGATCCTGCAAACCGCGCTGAACCATGTGCGCCAGGGCATTGCGGTATTCGACGCCGATCTGCAGCTGATCTGCTCGAACGCGCAGTTCGGCGAAATCCTCGCGCTGCCGCCGCATCTGGTCCAGCTCGGGATTCCCTTGCAGGAAATCCTCGAATTCATGGACGCCGTCAGCCCGCCCGGCTCCGGCAACAGCGACGCCCTGCTGGCGCTGCGGCTGAAAGCCTACACCACCGAGGGCGAGCCCTATCTGGAACGCCTGCCCGACCGCCACATGGTGATCGAGGTCCGCTCCAACCGGATGCCGGGCGGCGGGCTCGTGATCACCTTCTCCGACGTCACGCCGAGCTTCGAGGCGGCGGAAGCGCTGGAGCGCGCCAATGCGACGCTGGAAAAGCGGGTGCGGGACCGCACCGAGGAACTCACCCGGCTGAATTCCGAACTGGCGCTGGCCAAGAGCACCGCCGAGGACGCCAACATCTCGAAGACCCGGTTTCTCGCGGCCGCCAGCCACGACATCCTGCAGCCGCTGAACGCGGCGCGGCTTTATGTCACGAGCCTTGTCGAGCGCCAGAGCGGCGGCGAGGATTCGCGCCTGGTCGAGAACATCGACGACTCGCTGGAAGCGATCGAGGAAATCCTCGGCGCGCTGCTGGACATCTCGCGGCTCGACGCCGGCGCGATGACCACCTCGATCACCAGCTTCAAGATGGCCGATTTGATGCGGTCGCTGGAAATCGAATTCGCCCCGATCGCCCGCGCCAAGGGGCTGAAGCTGACCTTCGTGCCGTGCTCGCTGCCGGTCGAATCCGACCGCGCGCTGCTGCGCCGGCTGCTGCAGAACTTCATATCCAACGCCATCAAATACACCCCGCGCGGACGGGTGCTGGTCGGCTGTCGCCGCCGCGGGCAAACCCTGCAGATCGGCATCTATGATACCGGCGTCGGAATTCCCGTGCAGAAGCGCGGCGAGATCTTCAAGGAATTCCACCGTCTCGAACAGGGCGCGCGGATCGCGCGCGGGCTCGGCCTCGGGCTCTCGATCGTCGAGCGGCTGGCGCGGGTGCTCAACCACGGCATCGCGCTGGGCGCCAATGCCGGCGGCGGCTCGGTCTTCTCGGTGACGGTGCCGGTCGCCAAGGCGGTCAACTATACCGCCGCGGTCACCAGCGCGACGCCGCTCTCGAAAACGCCGATGAGCGGCGCATTGATCGTCTGCATCGAAAACGATCCGGCGATCCTCGATGGCATGAAGACGCTGCTCACGGCGTGGGACGCAGAGGTGATCGCGGTGGCTGACCCCGAGGCTGCGATCGCCGCGATCGAGACGTCAGGCGGAAGCGTCACCGGCCTTCTGGTCGACTATCACCTCGACCGCGGCAACGGCGTCGCCGCGATCCGCGAGATCCGCCGCCGTTTCGGCGAGAATATTCCGGCCATCCTGATCACGGCGGACCGCAGTCCGAACGTGCGGGCGGCCGCGCGCGAGGAAAATATCGCGGTGCTGAACAAGCCGGTCAAACCGGCATCGCTGCGGGCGCTACTCGGCCAGTGGCGCGCCCAGCAGCTGGTCGCGGCGGAGTAGGCGCGAGCCGTAGCGCGAGATCGTAGCAACCATTACCAATCCATCGTCGCCCCGACCATCCGAGCCAATTCCGGATCGTCGAAGTTCGCGGCCGTCGTGACGGCGCCTGCCGCGACCATGTCAGCATGAGCAAGGCTCGTTCGAATCCCAATCGTCGCGATACCTGCCGCCGACGCCGACTGGATGCCGGAACGAGAATCCTCGAACGCAACGGACAGAGCGGCTGCGGCACCCACCGCGCGCAAGCCTTCCAGATACGGCATTGGATGCGGCTTGCCGTGGGCAAGTTCATCACCGATGACGAGCGCCTTGAACCGATCCGTGATCCCAAGTCCGGAGAGCAACATCTCGGCATTCAGCCGCGGCGCGTTGGTCACCGCGACCATGGGGATGCCAGCGCGATCCGCGCGCGCAAGCAGCGCCAGCAGGCCGGGCAATGGCTGGACTTTCCCGGCAACGAGCTTGCGGAAGGTTGCCTCCTTCTCGCCGATGATCGCGGTCTGGCGCGTCGGCGGCTCCTCGGCCAGAAACCGCGCGCTGATCGAGGCGTTGGAGAAGCCCTGAAGCTCTTTGGTGAACCGCGCGTGATCAAAGGTGTGACCGCGGGGACCGAGGACCCGATTGAACGCTTCCAGATGAAGCGCATCGGTGTCGGCCAGCGTGCCGTCAATGTCGAACAGCAGCGCTTTCCCTGATGCTGGCGGCATTCGGATTTTTGCCGTTACGCCGTCGGCGTACCCTGGCGCCACTGGCCGCCGGAGATTTTCGCGGCTGCGATCACGGCCTGGGTACGGCTTTCGACGCCGAGCTTCTGCAGGATCGCCGAGACATGCGCCTTGATGGTCGCTTCCGAGACGCCGAGTTCATAGGCGATCTGCTTGTTGAGCAGCCCCTCCGACAGCATCATCAGCACCCTCACCTGCTGCGGGGTCAGCGTCACCAGCCGGTCGCGCAGCCGCGTCATGTCCGGGTCGGCGGCGGAAGACAGGTCGGTGTCCTGCGGAACCCAGACGTCGCCTTCCATCACCTTCATGATGGCGTCGCGCAGCGTCTCGACCCCGAAGCGCTTGGGAATGAAACCGGAGGCGCCGAAATCGAGCGACCGTCGGATGGTTCCGGCGTCGTCGCTGGCGGAGACGATCACGACCGGAATCGCCGGATATTGCGCGCGAAGGTAAATCAGGCCGGAGAAGCCGGAGATCCCCGGCATGGTCAGATCGAGCAGGATCAGATCGACGTCGGAGTCCCGCTCCAGCAGCGCCGTGAGGTCGTCGAACGAGCCCGCCTCGCTGATCACGGCCGAGCTGACGACACTCGCGACCGCTTGCCGCAGGGCATCGCGGAACAGCGGGTGGTCATCGGCGATGACGAGATGGGTGCTGGCAACGGTCGTCATGATGTCTCGCAATCGGCTTGCGGTAAGCCCGTAATCGCTTTGTCTCCCGGCAGGCGGCCACGTGCAAGAGCGCAATCCTATCACGTCTGAAAGCAGTTAATCCGACCGCTTGTGCGCCGCAATAGTGCGGGCTGACCGACCCGATCCGGGTCAGGATCGACGGTGCCGGGATGCCCGACGCCACTGTTGCAGCCGTGCAAAGGGCCAAAAGTCGTATTGGGGCAGGTTTCACGGGGATGTTACCGTAAGACGAAGCCCACAGCTCAATCCGGCCAAGTTCGGCGACGGGCGGACTTTGCATCAATAGATATTCAGGGGAGCGATCGAGATGTCCACAATGGCTGCAACATCCACGCGAACGGGGGGAATGACGAAGGACGAACGTTTCGTCATTCTGGCTTCGTCACTCGGCACGGTTTTCGAATGGTATGATTTCTACCTGTTCGGTTCGCTTGCCAGCGTGATCGGCGCGCAATTCTTCGGCGTCATTGATCCCGCAACCAATCAGCCGATGTTCAACCAGGCCACCCGCGACATCTTCGCGCTGCTGGCGTTCGCCGCGGGCTTCATCGTCCGCCCGTTCGGCGCCATCGTGTTCGGCCGGGTCGGCGACATCGTCGGCCGCAAATACACCTTCCTCGTCACCATCCTGATCATGGGCCTGTCGACCTTCATCGTCGGCATCCTGCCCAATGCGGCGACCATCGGCATTGCAGCGCCGATCATCCTGATCGGGTTGCGCCTGCTGCAGGGCCTCGCGCTCGGCGGCGAATATGGCGGAGCGGCGACCTACGTGGCCGAACATGCCCCGATGGGCAAACGCGGCTATTACACCTCGTTCATCCAGACCACGGCAACGCTCGGCCTGTTCCTGTCGCTGCTGGTGATCCTGTTCACCCGTACCGCGCTGGGCGAGCCTGATTTCGCCGCATGGGGTTGGCGTATTCCGTTCCTGGTGTCGGTCTTGCTGCTCGGCATCTCGGTCTGGATCCGGCTTCGCCTGAACGAATCGCCGGTGTTCCAGAAGATGAAGGACGAGGGCAAGAGCTCAAAGGCTCCGCTGACCGAAGCCTTCGCCAACTGGAGCAATGCCAAGATCGTCATTATCGCGCTGGTCGGCGGCGTGATGGGCCAGGGCGTGGTCTGGTACACGGGCCAGTTCTACGCGCTGTTCTTCATGCAATCGATCCTCAAGGTCGACGGTTACACCGCCAACCTGCTGATCGCCTGGTCGTTGCTGTTCGGCACCGGCTTCTTCATCGTGTTCGGCGCGCTGTCCGACAAGATCGGCCGCAAGCCGATCATTCTGGCAGGCTGCCTGATCGCGGCGCTGACCTTCTTCCCGATCTTCAAGATGATCACCACCAACGCCAACCCGGCGCTGGAGAAAGCCATCGAGACGGTCAAGGTCGAGGTGGTCGCCGATCCCAAGGCCTGCGGCGACCTGTTCAACCCGGTCGGCACCCGCGTCTTCACCGCGCCTTGCGACACCGCCCGCGCCTATCTCGCACAGCAGTCGGTCAAGTATTCGACCCGCTATGAAGGCACCGGCGTAAAGGTCGTCGTCAACGGCAAGGACGTGGCTTACACGGATGCCAAGACCTCGAACCCGGCGGTGCTGGCGGCGGTGCAGGGCGCAGGCTATCCGAAGGCCGGCGACGCCCAGATCGTGAAGATGGCGCACCCGTTCGACATCTTCAAACCGCGGGTCGCGGCGGTGATCGGGCTGTTGTTCATCCTGGTGATCTTCGTCACCATGGTGTACGGGCCGATCGCGGCGATGCTGGTCGAACTGTTCCCGACCAAGATCCGCTACACCTCGATGTCGCTGCCCTACCACATCGGCAACGGCTGGTTCGGCGGTCTCTTGCCCGCGACCTCGTTCGCGATCGTGGCTTCGACCGGCGATATCTACGCAGGTCTCTGGTACCCGATCATCTTCGCATCGATCACCGCGGTCGTCGGCTTCTTCTTCCTGCCGGAAACCAAGGACGTCGACATCACGAAGTAACCCGGTTTCGTCCGTCGGGAAGCCGGCGGACGATCACTACACGAACCGGCCGCGGAGCGATCCGCGGCCGGTTTTACTTTTGGCTGGCGCGAATCAAGCCGTGACGCCGATAAACTGCAGCACGATCTCGCGCCGATGCGGCCGCGCCCGATGCTCGATCAGATAGATCCCCTGCCATGTTCCGAGCGCCAGCGCGCCGCGCAGCACCGGGACCTGCAGCGAGGTCGCGGTCAGCATGGTCTTGATGTGCGCGGGCATGTCATCGGGACCTTCGGTGTCGTGGCGCCAACCGGCGTTTTCGGGCGCGGCCCGGTTCAGCGCCGTCAAGAGATCGCCCAGCACCGTCGGGTCGGCATTTTCCTGGATCGTCAGCGACGCCGAGGTGTGACGGATGAACAGCGTCACCGCCCCTTCGCGCGCGCTGGCCTCGCGCACGAATTTTGCGATCTCGGCCGTGAGGTCGGTAAAGCCCGGTCCCGGGGTTTGTACAGTCAGCAGCGAGGAGGCGACGCTCGTCGCGGTGACGCTGGAGGATGGCGTGCGGGACAGCGATTTGGATGATGTCATGAGAACCAATCTCTCCGTCGTCCCGGCCTTGAGCTCAGATGCGCAATTGCGCATCGGGGGACCTATACGCCGCGGCCGTGCTGATGAAAGGCAGTGGTCGACGACTTCCTCGAACAACAGCGCCCTGTGGTTATGGGTCCCGGCCTACGCCGGGACGACATATGGAAAGAGCACGGCTCAAATCCTGCCGTTGACGTCCTTCTGCACGCGGTTGGCCATCTCGATCAACCGCCGCCAGGCCCGCTCCAGGAACGACATCATGCGATCCATGTCGCGATCGCTCGGCAGTGGAATTTCGATCTTGCGTTCGCCCTCGGCGATCTTTGGGTCGTTCTTGGGCTCGTTCTTCTTCAGCGAGTCGGATTTCGGCATCGGCTCTTCGATCTTGCCGGCAACGGTTGGTTCGCGCGAAGCAAGGTCCTTCCTGAGTTTTTCGTTGTCGGCCTGCAGCCGGCCGATCTCCGTATCCAGCGCCGCACGCTCGTCGGGCACTGCGTAACAGGCCCAGCCCGCGCCCGAGTTGCTGCAGGTCGAAATCGCGCCAGTTCGGGTATCGAGCCGCAGCACGCCATCCGGCGTCGAGGACAGCGCATAACGGCCGTTCTCGGTATCCGGCATTGCCTTCGGAGGCGCGGCGCTGGCGCCGGCAACACCCAGCGCCAGCACGGCAACAACGGAGAGAAACAATCTGCAATGAGACATTCTGGAGGACGACGCTCTGCTCATGGGCTTGCTCCGCCTTAAAGACAGTACCGGTTTCCCCAACCGCCAGGACACACACAGAGGCGCATCACACGACGCCCTGGACCTTTGAGCTATAGGCCGCGCGGCCGGACTTCAACGCGTCTCCCAGCAATTCTATCCGGTCCTGTCCCCAGAACACTTCGCCATCCAGCACATAGACCGGCGAGCCGAACACGTCGGCCGCCAGCGCATCCTGGCGATTCTGCTCATAGGCCGTGCTGATCGCCTCGGCGGCGGATCGCTCCACCAATTGCTTGCCGGGCAGCCCGGATTCGTCGGCCAGTTGCGCTATCGTCGCGGGATCGGCCAGATTGAGCTGATCCTCCCACACGCCGGCAAAGCCCCGCCGCAGAAACCGTTCGGGATCGAGCCCGGCCTCGATCGCCGCGATCACGACGCCGTCGGCGAGCCGTGCGTTGAACGGCCAATTCGCGGGTTGAAGATGGAATTTCAGGCCGCGCTTGTCGCGCCAGCGCTGCAGCTCGACCATCCGGTAGCGCTGCCGTACCGGATGGCGTTTCATCAGTGGCAACCCGCCGGTTTCCGAGAACAGATCGACCAGCACCACGGGCTTGTGATTTACCTTGAGATCGTAGGTACTTACGAGATCGCTAAACGGCCCATGGCCGATATAGGCCCACGGCGATTGAAACGAGAAATAGTAATCGACCTGGCGCGGCATGCGGGCTCCGGGAACGGCTGATGATAGGCGCTAGCGGCATCCCAACAGGTCAGCCGAATCGGCGCAAGATCGCCCCTTGCCGCGCCATGGCCTTTTGTTCGAGCGGATTTTCTTGACGCGAACCAGCCTCTGCTTCGCTTCAAAACGCTTTTGCTGCTGCACTGCGATGACGGGTCCACAGGCTCGTGGAATATCTCTAAATAAATCCAGCGAAATCAAAGCACTAACTGGTTACGGCGCAATCTTGACTTGATTAGACGCGGTAAGTATGGTCCGCGCGGCTTTTAAGGGTGACGGGCGTAATTTCCATCAACCGCAGCATCGTTTAATGTCTTGGGCATGGCCGAAGACAAAAGCGACAACGCAGGTGGAAATCGCGATCAATCGTCGTCCGATGAAGCTGCGCTTTCCGCAAGGCTCGGAAGTCTCGATCACCGGTTGTCCGAAATTCGTGACAGCCGAAAAATCAGGACTGATCAACCCGGTACTGAAAGCGGCGACAGGGCGGCCAGAGCTTCGGCGATGGCGCTTGGTTTCCGTCTTTCCTCGGAGTTGGTTGCGGGCGTTGCCGTCGGGGCAGGGATTGGCTGGGGTTTCGACTGGTTGTTGTCGACATCGCCGTTCGGTTTCATCGTGTTTTTGCTGCTCGGCTTCGTCGCCGGCGTGGTCAACGTGGTGAGATACGCGGGCGTAGCCTCGGGCAAACGCTGAGCGCCGACGGGAAGTCACGACATTTGAAATTCGATTGCCGGCAAGCTAGGCCGGCGGACCAAGGCCCGCGCGGATGAAAATCGACCCGATTCATCAGTTCAACATCGAGCCCCTCTTCACGATCGGCCATATCGGCAATCAGACGATCGCCTTCACCAACTCGTCGCTCTACATGTTCATCGCGGTGGCGCTGACGGCGGTGCTGATGCTGGGTGGCGGGCGGCAGCTGGTTCCCGGCCGTTTCCAGTCGGTCGCCGAAATCTCCTACGAGTTCGTCGCCAGCACCATTCGCAGCACTGCCGGCTCGGAAGGCATGAAGTTCTTCCCGCTGATCTTCACGCTGTTCATGTTCATCTGCGTCTCGAACCTCGTCGGCATCATTCCCTACACGTTCACGATTTCGAGCCACATCATCGTGACCGCCGCGCTGGCGTTCCTGGTGTTCTTCACCGTGCTGTTCTACGGCATCTACAAGAACGGCCTCAAGTTCTTCAAGATTTTCGTACCCTCCGGCGTTCCGATCTACATCCTGCCGCTGGTCATGTTCATCGAAATCCTGTCGTTCTTCCTGCGGCCTGTTTCGCACAGCGTGCGTCTGTTCGCCAACATGCTGGCCGGGCACATCGCGCTGAAGGTGTTCGCGGGCTTCGTCGCGATGCTCGGCGTCTCGCTGGGCGCGGTCGGCTGGATCGGCGGCATCCTGCCGCTGGCGCTCACCGTCGCATTGACCGCGCTGGAACTGCTGGTCGCGTTCCTGCAGGCCTACGTGTTCGCGATCCTCACCTGCATCTACCTCAACGACGCCATTCATCCGGGACACTAAGCGGTCCGGAGAATTCCCACCCACAACTTCGTCTATCCCTCTAAGGAGCTCAAGAAAATGGAAGCATCAGCAGCAAAACTCATCGGCGCGGGCATCGCATGCATCGGCATGGGCGGCGCGGGCGTCGGCGTGGGCATCATCTTCGGCAACTACCTCGCCGCAGCGGTGCGCAATCCTTCCGCAGCCCAGGGCCAGTTCGGCAACCTGATCTTCGGCTTCGCCGTGACCGAAGCGCTCGGCATTTTCTCGCTGCTGATCGCGCTGCTGCTGCTGTTCGTTCCGCTCTGAGCTGCACCTTCCCGCGCCGCCCTCCGGCGGCGCGCATGACAGCAACAGGAGTACCCCGTGGCTGAAAAAAGTCAGGGCGCCCCCGCCAAGGGCCAGAAGACCGGCGCCCACACCGAAGCCGATGGTGGCCATCACGGCGGAGGATTTCCTCCGTTCGAGTCGAGCACCTTCGCTTCGCAGCTGGTGTCGCTGGTCATCGCGTTCGTCGCGCTTTATCTGATCGTGTCGCGCATTGCGCTGCCGCGCGTCGGCGGCGTGATCGATGCACGTCAGAACGCGATCGAAGGCGATCTGGCCGCAGCGCAGAAGCTGAAGGACGAGTCGGCCGCGGCGCTGAAGGCGTATGAAGCCGACCTGGCTTCGGCGCGTTCCCGCGCCCAGGCCATCGGCGCCGAGACCCGCGAGAAACTGAACGCGGCCTCGGAAGCCGAGCGCAAGACGCTGGAAGACCAGCTCTCCGCCAAGCTCGCCCAGGCCGAGAAAACCATCGCGGCAACGCGCGAGACCGCCATGAGCAACGTCCGTGGCATTGCCGCGGATGCGGCCGGCGCGATCGTGCAGCGGCTGACCGGCGTGCTGCCCGACGGCGGCGCGTTGAACAGCGCCGTCGATGCTTCGTTGAAGGGATAGATGATGTTCGCCCTGCCAGAAACCTGGGTTGCCATTGCGTTCGTCATCCTGATGGCGCTGTTTGCCTATCTCGGCATCCATCGCACGGTGTTCAAGGCGCTCGACCATCGCGCCGAACGCATCAAGGCCGAACTCGACGACGCCCGCCGCCTGAAGGACGAGGCCGCCGCATTGCTCGCGGAATACAAGACCAAGCGCAGCAGCGCCGAGCGTGAGGCCGAGGAAATCATCTCCAACGCCAAGGCCGAAGCCGAGCGGATCGCGGTCGAAGCCAAGGCCAAGATGGAAGACTTCGTCGCCCGCCGCACCAAGACCGCCGAGAGCAAGATCGCCCTCGCCGAAGCACAGGCGCTCGCCGACGTCCGTTCCGCCGCGGCCAATGCCGCAGTCGCCGCAGCGTCGACCATCCTGTCGCAGTCAGTGAAGGGCTCGGTGGCCGATGACCTGATGGCCAAGGGTATCGCCGAGGTTCGCGCCAAGCTGAACTGAGCGGTTTCAAATCAAGAGACGGAAGCCGGCGCGATCATTTCGCGCCGGTTTTTTATTGCGTGGGCGCCGCCTTCTTGCGCGGCGCCGGCCGCTCCGGCTTCAGGGCCTGCGGGTCGAAGCCGATGTAGAAGATGTAGTTGTCGCTGGTCCCGGGCGCAGGCACCGGATAGACTAGATCTTCGGCCACCAGCGTAAAGGGCTCGCTCCCGGTCTCGGTCATGGTGACCGTGGTCTGATAGGCCTTGGTGGCGATGGTCTTTTCGCTGATCCCGCCCTGCACCACCGCGACGCGAAGCGGAACCTGCACCGACGGCGGCGCGCCGGCAGGACCTGCAATGACGCGCCCCTGAATCCCGATCCGCGCGGTGATGACGCCGCCATTGAGGCTGCATTCCCGCGCCGTCTTGCCGATGGTCGCCTGGAAGCGCAAATCATTGCCGACCGGCTGCTTGCCGGGCGCGGCCACGGCATAGGTCGACGCGCCGGCCCTGACCCTCACCTCCGGACAGGTGAGGTCGCCGATATCCTGTTCAGCTTTCGGCGCTGCGCCTGGGGCCGGGGCCGGCTCGTCCGACTTGCCGCCGAACAGGCCCTTGAAGCGGTCGGTCAGCGACTGCGCCGACGCAGGCTGCGCGAGGCCGCAGCCGAGCCCGGCCACGACCGTGGCCGCGAGCGCTACCCTGAACAACCGATCATTACCCATGCGACGTCCCCGGTATCCACGTCATCTCGAAGTTATCTTCCCCCGGCGGGGCCTTATAGCAGGCCAATGGCGGCGAACCCAAGGCCACCTGAAGGCGCGTGAGGCACCCGGCAAGGCCTGAAATCATGGGTTAACCGCGGAAATCCTCATGCAGCATGCCGAACAGCAGATGGTCCTGCCAGACGCCGTTGATGCACAGATAGCGCCGCGCCAGCCCCTCGCGGGTAAAGCCGCATTTCTCGAGCACCCGGATCGAGGGCGTATTGGTGGGAATGCAGGCGGCCTCGATACGGTGCAAATTGAGCTCGCCGAACAGCGACGGCAGCAGCACCCGCAGCGCCGTCGTCATGTAACCGCGATGGGCATGGGGCTGGCCGACCCAATAGCCGATGGTGCCGGCCTGCACGATGCCGCGGCGGACATTGGCCAGCGTGATGCCGCCGATCATGGTGCCATCAGATTCGCGGAAAATGATGAACGGATAGGACCGGTCGGCCGCGATATCCTCGGCATAGCGCCGCAGCCGCCGCCGGAAGCCGGCCCGGGTGAGGTCATCCGACGGCCAGATCGGCTCCCACGGCGTCAGATAGGCCCGGCTCGATTCGCGCAATTGCGCCCATTGCAGGAAATCCGCCATCTGCGGGGCGCGCAGCAACAGGCCGTGGCCGCGCGGCACGAGTGCGGCCGGTCCGCTGGATGGCAACCGAAACAGGGCCATGCCCTAACTCCCAGAACGCTCTCCTTCAGTGGAGCAGCGTCTTTGCCTTCACCTTGGTCAATCCTTCCGCAAAAGTCACCGCCGTGTCCAGACCCCTTCCGCTGCCGAGCGCCACGACCGCCGGCCGGCTGCGCGAAAGCAGGCCCCGTGCGGCATTGCGGGTCGATTCCACGCTGACCGCGTCGATCCGGGCGACCAGCTCCTCCGCCGTCAGCGGCCGGCCGTAAGCGAGCATATGGCGGGCCAGCTGCTCGGCGCGGGAGGAGCAGCTTTCCAGCGCCATCAAGAGCCCCGCCTTCATCTGCGCCTTGGCGCGGGCGATCTCGGCCTCGGTCAGGGTTTCCACCGCGTCATTGATGACGTCGACGATCACTTCCATCATTTCCGGCGCATCGTTCGGATCGGTGCCGGTATAGAGGCCGAAAAACCCGGTGTCGCTATAGGGCGCATGGAAGGTGTAGATCGAGTAGCACAGCCCGCGCTTCTCGCGCACTTCCTGGAACAGCCGCGACGACATCCCGCCGCCGAGCGTGTTGGTGAACACCTGCAGCGAGAACAGCGACAGGTCGGTCTGCGGCACGCCCTCGAGCGCCAGCGTCATATGCGCCTGTTCGAGGTCGCGATGCACCACGCGTGAGCCGCCCTTGCCGAACATCGCTGCTTGCGGTTTCGGCGCCGGCGTTGCTTCAAAACTCGCAAAGCGCTGCGTCACTTCCTCGACGACGCGCTTGTGATCGACGGCGCCCGCCGCCGCCACCACCATGTCGGGCCCGCGATAATGCCGGGTGAGATAGCCGCGCAGCATGTCGCGATCGAATTTCTTCAGCGTCTTGGTGGTGCCGAGCAGCGACCGCCCCATCGGCTGGTCCGGATAGCAGAGCTCGTTGAGATGCTCGAACACGACGTCATCGGGCGTATCCTGCGCCGCGCCGATTTCCTGGGCGATGACGCCCTTCTCGCGCTCGAGTTCATCTGGCACGAAGGACGGATTGGCGAGGATGTCGGAGAGCACGTCGAGCGCCAGCGGCACGTCGGCCTTCAGCACCCGTGCATAATAGGCGGTGGTCTCGGTCGAGGTCCCCGCATTGAGGTCGCCGCCAACCGCTTCGATCTCTTCCACGATCTCGCGCGAGGAGCGCCGCGTGGTGCCTTTGAATGCCATGTGTTCGAGCAGATGCGAGATGCCGTGCTCGTCGGGCTTTTCGTCGCGACCGCCGACGCCGGCCCACACGCCAAGTGCGGCGGTCTCCAGATGGGGCATGCTATCGGTAATGACGGTAAGGCCGGATGCTAGCTTGGTGACGTCAACACTCATCCGGCAACTCCCTGCTTCGCGGCACGGCTCACCGAGCGCACGAATCGCTCCACTTCGGCTGAATCGTTTTTCATCACCGTGATGTGTTCAGATTTGGTCATCAGGCCGTCGAGCCAGGCCGGCAATTGCGGTCGCACGCCGCAGGCCGCCTCGACCGCATCGGGGAATTTGGCCGGATGCGCGGTCGACAGCACGATATTGGGGATCTTCGAATCCGAGGTGTCGCGGTCGGCCACCGCCAGCGCCACCGCGGTATGGGGATCGACGAGGTCGCCGGCCTCGCGCCAGGCGGCGCGGATCGTGGCCGCGGTTTCGGTCTCGTCGGCGCGGCCGGCGTCGAACTCCTCGCGGATCGCGGCCAGCGTCGCATCCGGCAGCACGAAGCGCCCGGACTGTTTTAGCGAACCCATCAGCCGCCGCACGCTGGCGGCATCGCGTTGACCAGCCTCGAACAGCAGCCGCTCGAAATTCGAGGACACCTGGATATCCATCGAGGGCGACGCGGACGCATGGACCTCGCGCACCTCGTAGATGCCGGTCTTCAGCGTGCGCGGCAGGATGTCGTTGATGTTCGACGCGATGCGCAACCAGCGGATCGGCAGGCCCATTTTCTTGGCGGCGTAGCCGGCAAAGATATCGCCGAAATTCCCGGTCGGCACCGTGAAATCGACCGTCCGCGCGGGCGCGCCGAGCGCCACCGCCGAGGTGAAATAATAAACCACCTGCGCAACCACCCGCGCCCAGTTGATCGAATTGACACCCGACAGCGAGACCGCATCGCGAAAGCCGTGATGATTGAACATCTCCTTCACGATCGCCTGGCAGTCGTCGAAATTGCCTTCGATCGCCAGCGCGTGCACGTTGGCCGCGCCCGTCGTCGTCATCATCCGCCGCTGCACGTCGGAAATCCGGCCATGCGGAAACAGCACGATCAGATCGACATTGTCGAGACCGGCAAAGGCGTCGACTGCGGCGCCGCCGGTATCGCCCGAGGTCGCCACGACGATGGTGGTGCGCTGCGCGCGCTTGGCCAGCACGTGATCCATCAGCCGCGAGATCAACTGCATCGCGACGTCCTTGAACGCGAGCGTCGGGCCATGGAAAAGTTCGAGCACGAACTGGCTGGAGCCGGTCTGCCGCAACGGCACCACCGCGGGATGGCGGAACGTGGCGTAGGCTTCATTGGCCATGCGGCCGAGATCGGCGTCGGAGATCTCGCCGCCGGCGAACGGCCGGATCACCTCGACCGCGACTTCCCAATAGGGCCGTCCGAAAAATCCGGCGATGGTCTCGGGCGAAAGCTGCGGCCAGGTTTCAGGCACATAGAGACCGCCGTCGCGGGCAAGCCCGGTCAGCATCACATCGCAAAAACCCAGGGTGGGAGCTTCCCCCCGCGTCGAAATATACCGCGTCAAACCGCCCTCCAAAGGCGTTAGCTTCCGCTAACCCTTTGATATCTATGAATTATTACCCTTCGCCAACGACAAAGCGCGCGGCACCTTAAAGCGTTTTCGCTCCTTGTGAAATGCCGCAATGGCGAAAAGGTGAGTGCGGGGTAAGGGCTTTGGCGCGATTTGGCTGGCCTCGCCTCACCCATCGCTGTCGTCCTCCGCGAAAGCGGGGGGACCAGTACGCCGCGGCTTCTCGGTTCTATCACTGGCGTCTTCTGGAATACTGGGTCACCCGCCCCCCGTGCGCAATTGCGCACTCGGGCGGGTGACGACAACTGAATGTGTGGCCGCGTTCTCGCGGCGCGATGCGCCCGAGCTTTGCCAGAAATTCCTTGCCCCCAAATGAGAGGGCGCAGGGAAGACCGGGTGCGCGCTGCACCCGCGGTCTCGCGTGCGGTTTGCACAAAACAAAGTGCACACGAGCATACAGGGCAGCGGAGAACACCCGGCCTTCCCTGCGCAGTGGCTTTACGGCTTATGCCGTGCTCTCCCCGGAGACGAGTTCTTGGTTGACTCCGTCGCTGTCGTTCAGCTCTCGCCTACCCGACAGCTTGACACCTGCAACGGGTGCCAGGACCACACGGTTTTGCCGTACGCTTATCCACGCCGTCGTCGAGGCGTAAACCAGCGTCCACCGCAACCCGTCCAACGTCCGTGACGACGGCCGACGCCCTCTGAGAGGGACGGGATGGCGATATATGTGCACCTGATTTTCCTTCTGGTAAACAGAAATATTTTTTATTCTGAGGCTTGACACGTTTTCCGAAAACCAGAACTGATTTGCCCGACGGGTTGTTTTGTCGCAGCCAACCGTCATTGCAAGCGGAACATTCGCCACTCGAATTTCGAGGCCTGCAAGCGCGCTCACATGAAAAAAACACACAAACACATCAGATTAAGAACACACAAACAAATCAGATTGCACTTGCCAACGAAAATGCGGCGGGAACAATCCGGTCCTGTCGGCATTATTGTCAACGCTTCGAATTCCGGGAGACTTCCATGAAAACGGCAAAGATCATGCTGGCTGGACTGGCCGCCCTCACCCTCGTTTCAGCGGCCTCAGCCCAGCAAGCGATGACGGGAACGGTCACGCGAATTGACCGGACCGACGGGACGATCGCAATCCAGTTGCACCGGACTCCAACGCAGAGCGGCACCGTCGGCGCCAACACCGACGGCGCTAAAACAGAGGGTCCTGCCGAAGAGCTCAAGACCAAGATCCAGGGCAATCTGTTGAACGTCCTGCACGCCGGCGACCGGGTCAAGTTTACGCTCACCGACGCGGGGGGGAGCAAAACCATCACCAACGTCGAGCGACCGTAACTGACGGGCACGCACAGCCAAATCGAAACGCAAAAAGGGCCGCGGCAAAACCGCGGCCCTTTCTCCTGGAAGGGTCTGTCGTTACTCCGTGCAGACCTTGGTCGTCTTCATGCCGGTTTCGGCCTCCGTCTTGGTCTTGTAGATGCCGTTGTCGACGACGACGGTGGTCGTGCTGGCCGGCTTGGTTTCGACCACGGTGCACTTCTTCGTGGTGCTGTCGCGAACGACGTAATATTCGGCAGCCATCGCGGTCCCGGCTACGCTCGTTGCGGCAAACGCCAGTGCGCCGATCATCAGAAATTTCTTCAAGGTATCCTCCTCCGATTTTAGTGATGCCATCAGCAACCTGCGGAGAAACCGGATGTTCCACTTTTTCCCGAATGGTTTGCACTTCCCGGATTCCATCCTGGCCTATGCGCAGCGAGCCGGCTCGGTAACAGATCGGGAATAGTCGGCAATACCGCCCACTAAAGACCTCGGTCTTTCCGGCGAGCGGAACAAACATATGGCCGGGAACTTATAGACGTAGTCGCAATCATGCGATGGAGGACGACTGCATGAGACGCATTGCATTGATTGGCTGCGCACTGCTGCTGGCAATGACCGCATCCGCTTCCGCCAGGCTGGGAGTTGCGCCGCTTACCGTGCCGGATGACGGGGTGACCCAGGTCAAGCACGGACGTGGGCACGGTCACGGACATCGCATGGGCCGCGGTGGCCGGGGCCATCATCACGGTTGGGGCCGGGGTCGCGGGCACCATTACGGCTGGCGCCATCACCGTCGTCACTACTGAAACGCTCGCCCGGTGCTGCTTTCATCGATCCATTGCCCCGACGAAAGCAGGCACCGGCGGTATGGACGGTCGCGCCGACAGGCGCGGCCAGTTCAGTTTCCTGACGCCGGTCAGCCCAGCTCCATCTCGACGGCGATCCGGATCAAGTCGGAATGGTTCTTGGCGCCGAGTTTCTGCTTCAGCAGCGAGGTGGTGTTGGCCACGGTCTTGTAGGAAATATCGAGCGCGTCGGCGACTTCGACGATTTTGTCGCCGCGGCCCAGCAAGCGCAGGATTTCCAATTCGCGCGCGGTCATTTGCGAGGCCGGATTGGCCTTGATGGAAGCGCCCGAGAACGTCACTGCCTCAGCCAGTTGCGGCGAGATGAAATTTTCTCCCGAAGCCACCTTACGAACGGCCTTTACCAGCGTCCGCGGATCGTCGCCCTTGGCGACGTAACCCTGCGCGCCCATTTCCACCGCGCGAACCACGAAGGCAGGGTCGTCATTCATGCTGAACATGATGATTTTCGCGTCCGGATCCTCCTTGCGGATCCGTCGCATCAGCTCAAACCCCGAGACGTCGGGAAGTTTGATATCGATGATTGTGACATCCGGTCGCCGCGTCATATAGGCCTTGTGACCGGATTTGGCGTCCGCGGCGTCGTCAATTTTCACCGTCGCGTCCGAAGCGAACAGCGAACGGCATCCGGAAACGACCACGGGATGGTCGTCGACGATCAGGATCCTGGTTGCCGATTTGGCGATGTTCTGCATCCTTGCAGCCCCTTTTGGGATAAATAGGCATTTCGCGATAATTGAAAAGAGAAACCTGCGCTACGGGAGTTAGAATAGTCCGAATGTGGCAGAATCTTTCCCTTCGCATGCGGCTAATTCTCCCGCTCGGCACCATGTTCGTGGCCGCGCTGCTGCTCGGGGCGGTCTCGCTGCAGCTTTTCGCGCCGGCCCAACTGGTGGATGAAAGCGAGCCGGCATCGCGATCGGCAAAGGTGGTCGCCGAGGCGCTCAACAGCGCGCTGCTGACGTCCGCCAACCCGCAGCAAACGCTCGACGCATTTGTGCAGGCGCTGGGCACATCCGAGGCCATCCGCTTCCGCCGTACCGGTATCGAGACGGCGACGCCGTTGCCGGCGGAGATACGCACCCCGCTTGGACGCGTGCCGCACTGGTTCGTCGATCTTCTCGGCCTGCCGGAGATCGGCGCCTCGTTTCCGGTGAGGATCGATGGAAAGCAGGTCGGCGACATCCTGTCTTCGCCCGATCTTTCAGCCGACATCTACGAGAAATGGGTCGGCTTTCTCGCCCTCGTTTCATCCGTCATCGCCCTGATGCTGGTGACCGGAATTATCGCCTATTTGACCGCAGGAACCGTGGTCGATGCGCTGCGGAATCTGGGTGAAGGCCTGACCCGGATGCGGACGGGGGACTACCAGCACCTGATCGCGGCGACGGGTCCGCCGGAGATACGCAAGAGTTCCGAACTGGCCAATGAACTCGCGCGCACGCTGAACCAACTGAGCCAGGACAATCGCAGCCTGCTGCGGAAGGTCGTCTCGCTGCAGGACGATGAGCGCCGCGACATCGCGCGCGACCTTCATGACGAACTCGGGCCATTGTTGTTCGGGATCCGGGCCAACGCGGTGGCGCTACAGGACGGCGCGGCACAGCACAAGAAACTCGGCGCTTCGGTCGAGGCGATGCTTAAATCGGTCGAGGCGCTGCAACTTGCGAACCGCCGTATCCTCGACCGGTTGCGGCCGCTTCATATCCAGGAACTGGGGCTCGAGAAGAGTGTCCAGACCCTGCTGCAGTATGCGCGATCACAGGCGCCCGGCCTCAAGCTGAATGTGCGGATCGATCCCGCTCTGAACGACGTCGACGGGCTGCTTTCCCAGACCATCTACCGGGTTATCCAGGAGGGCGTGACCAATGTCCTCAGGCACGCCAATGCCAGCGCGATCAGCGTCGAGGCGATGATCGAAGGAAACCAGGTATTGGTGGAAATTTCCGACGATGGCGTTGGATTTACACCGGACCAGCGCTTTGGCCGTGGATTGACGGGAATGCACGAGCGCGTCCGGGCCCTGAGCGGGACATTCGAATTCAAGCGGCAGAACAGTCGGACCTATGTCCGGTGCCGTTTGCCGGCTGGCGTGTGAGGCGCACCGCTGGCCCAAGGATGCAGCGAAGGATGCAGCGCGAAAGAACATCAGGTTGAAAACTGGAGTGGCGACCGCGCCGTCACCAGGCGCGATCCGGCACACCAGCGACATCCGGCGCGGTTGCCGGCGCGAACGGGGCGCAGCGGGTTTGCAGAATCTTCCCGGCCGCGTCGAACGTGAAGACAATGCGAACGGGCCTGCCTTCGGAGTTCAGGTAATCGAGCATGACCCCGTCGGCAGACGGCGTGATCTCTTCCAGTCCGAAGGCATTGGGCGAGAACGCCTCGAGCCGGGGCCGCCAATATGATTCAAGCGCAGCCCGGCCCGCATAGGTGTTTCCGCCGTCGCAGCCACATTCGAGCCTTGCTTCGGACGCGTACAGGTCGAGCAGCGGACCAAGCTCATGTCGCCGGCAGGCATCGAGCCAATCGACGACAACAGCCACCTGATCGATATCGTTCGCGATATCCTTGGCGTTATCCTTGGCAATTTCCTTGGCAGTATTCTTGGGCAGGTTCGACATGTCCATTGGCTGCACCTGGCTCGATGGGTCGAGAAAGGCAACGGAGTTAAGGCGATCGTCGTGAACGGGCACTGAACCACCGGTTACCCGCAATTCAGTTTGAAACCAAAAACAATTTGGGTCCACGGAAGTTCCAGGCGCGATCAGCGGATTCAAGACAACCGTACTTTCGAACCAGCAATCTCTGGTAGCGGCAATCCGTACAAACGGTGAGCACGCGGATTCAAGCGTGGCAGCGCGTTTGCACCTTGCAGCCACACACTGCATGCGTCGCGCGTCTGCCTACGCCACAATGCGGATTGACTAGCCTCCGACGCCGCGCCCATAATCCCGATGCAAGGGGCTTTCTGCACGTACCGACCACAAGAGTCGTGACAGTCTGGTGCAAAGGCGGGGTAACGGGCTTGTCGGTATCGCGGCGTCCAATGTTCGGCGAGCAACAGCGGTTCATGCTGTTTCTCATTGCGCCGGCGGCACTCCTGATGCTGCTGTTTCAGGTGCTGCCGATCGTGATCGGCGCCAATGCCAGCTTCCGCGACTGGGCGCTCTACAACCCGAAAAAAATCTGGGTCGGCTTCAGCCATTATTACGCCGTGCTGTCGGATCCGGCGTTTCTCTACGTGGTGCTGCCGAACACCTTCCTGTTCATGATCCTGAGCGTGGCCGGGGCGCTGGTGACGGGACTGGCGCTGGCGCTGCTGCTCAACCGCCCGTTTCGTGGGCAAAAGCTGGTGCAGACCATCCTGCTGGTGCCGCTGATGGTGGCGCCGGTCGTGGCCGCTATCATGATCCGCTGGATGTTCAACGACCAGTTCGGCATCGTCAACACGGTGCTGGAGGCGATCGGGCTGGAAGGCCAGCCTTGGCTGGTGCAGCGCTGGAGCGCCTTCGGCATCATCCTGCTCACCGACATCTGGCTGTGGACGCCGTGGTTCACGCTGCTGCTGCTCGCGGGATTACAGAGCCTGCCGAAGGAGCCGTTCGAGGCGGCCGCGATCGACGGCACCACGACCTGGCGCGTGTTTCGTTTCCTGACCCTGCCGATGCTGCGCCCTGTCATCGTGGTGTGCGTGGTGATCCGCGCCATCGACGCCTTTCGCACCTTCGATATCGTATGGACGCTGACCGGCGGCGGGCCGGGCCGCTCGACCGAGCTGTTCAGCCTCTACGCCTATGTGCACGCATTCCTCAACCTCGATCTCGGCCGCGGCTCGGCGGCAGCGATCATCGGCGGGCTCATCATCCTCGTGATCGGCGTGGTGCTCTACCGCCTCGTCGACCGCATCGCAAAGGCATAATCAGATGCCGATCGTAAGCCGCCCCGATTTCCTGCCCGGATTACCGAAATGGAGCCGCAAGACGCTGTTCGCGCTGGCGCTGTTCGGCATCTGCTTTGCGTTCGCGTTTCCGGTGCTGTGGCTGATCCTGACCTCGCTGCGGCCGGAGTCCGGCGTCTATTACGTCCATCGCGGCACCGAATTCACGCTGGCCAGCTTCGCCGAGGTGCTGACCGACGACCGCATCGTGTCGGCCTTCCTCAACAGCGCGCTGATCTCGACGCTGGCGACCATCTTCTCGCTGCTGGTCACCGTCTCCAGCGGATACATGCTGTCGCGCTTCACCGGACCGGCGTCGCGGATCTGGTTCGGGACCATCTATGTGTTCCGCTGCATCCCCTATATTTCCTGGGTGCTGCCGCTGTATTTCGTGACCCAGAGCTGGGGCCTCTACGACACCTATACCGGGCTGCTGCTGCCGCACGTCGCGGTGCATATCTGCTTCTTCTCGTGGCTGATGAAGGGGTTTTTCGACGGCATCGATCCCAGCATGGAATATGCCGCGATGATCGACGGCTGCACGCGGTGGGGCGCCTTCATCCGCGTCGCCATACCGTCGGCGCTGCCGGCGATCTCGGCGCTCGCGGTGCTGTGCTGGCTGTTCACCTGGAACGAATTCCTGTTCGCGCTGATCCTGACCGGCAACCGCGTGCCGATGATCACGGTTGTCATGGCGCAGTTCGTCACCGAGATGGGGCTGCGCTGGAATTTGATGGCGGCGACCGCCGTGATGGCGCTGGTGCCGGCGTTCCTGGTCGCGCTGTTCGGGCAGAAATATGTGATCCGGGGACTGCGTATCTAGAAACGAAGGGGACGCTGAATACGACGAGGAAACAACACCAAAAACGAGGGAGGGAAGCGATGAAGCAACTGACAAAACTGGCTGTCGCAACGACGGTGGCCCTGTGGGCCGCCGCGGGAAGCGCGAGCGCCCAGGTGACTGAACTGCGGGTCGGCTACCAGCCGAGCCCGATCCAGGACAATTCGATTGCGATGTTCGAGGCCTGGGGCGCCAAGAACGGCGTCAAGATCGTCAAGGTGCCGAATTCCTACGGCGTCTATGTCGAGAAGATGACGGCGTCGCTGACGTCGAACTCCGATCAGTACGACGTGATCTGGCACAATGACGATTGGGGCCAGACCTGGGCGCATCTGCTCGAGCCGATGGATGACGTCGAAGCCAACAAATTTGCTTCCAAGTGGAGCATGTCACCGATCGTGTTCGGCAACGACAAGGGCCAGAACACCGTCGTGCCGATGGGCCAGACCTTCAGCGTGTTCTTCTACCGCTCCGACCTCGTCAAGCCCGAGGAAGTGCCGAAGACGCTGGATGAACTCGTCACCGTGAGCAAGAAGCTGCAGGCTGACGGCAAGGTGAAGTTCGGCTATGTCGCCGGCGCGTCGATGAACAACTCCTGGTTCACCTGGTTCTGGTCGATGTGGGGCAACAATTGCGACGTGCTGCTGCCGCCCTACGAGCGCGACAACAAGAAGCTCGCCGCGGCAGGATGGAAGTCGGGCATGACCGAGCCCTGCATGCAGAAGAACGTCGAATATTGGTGGGATGCGATCAATACCCACAAGATCGTGCCGCGCGGCATGCCGGCCTATGACCGCAACGAAGCCAACGCCGTGTTCATGGCCGGCGACGCCGCGTTCACGGTGGCGGACTCGCTGTGGTGGGGCACGTTCAACGATCCCGCCAAGTCGAAGATCGTTGGCAAGGTGGCTGCGACGCGTTTCCCGCTCGGTCCCGACCGCGCCAAGCCGTTCGCCTGGGACGACATCTGGGGCTGGGCGATCCCGAAGTCGATCTCGCCGGAGCGTAAGAAGAAGGCCAAGGAAATGCTTAACGCGATGATGCTGGACAAGGAAGGCCAGAAGAAGCTGTTCAAGGCGACCGGCGCGCCGCCGCCCAACACCGAGTTCTGGGCGGAGATCGCGGCGGAAGATGCGTTCATGAAGCTCTTGAAGGAATCGGTGCTGGATTCCCCGGACAAGGTGCGCGGCGCCTATTACTTCCCGCAATGGCCCGCCGTGCACAAGGCGTTCAACGACACCGTCACCAAGGCCGTCACCGGCAAGCGCGAGGATATCGCCAAGGTGCTGGCCGAAGGCGCGCCGCTGGTCAGCAAGGCGGCGCAATAAGTCGAAAGCAATATCCCGCCGCGGGAAATCGCGGCGGGATTGTTTTGGGTCAACATGATCTTTATCTTGACGCGTTTTCTTCACGCGAACCGGTATCCACTTCGCTTGAAAACGCTCTAGTAGGGTAACGGCGGGTAAATGGCAGCGATTTCACTCAGCAAGCTCAACAAGCATTATGGCTCGCTGTTCCACGCCGTAAAGGACGTCGATCTCGAGATCGCCGACAAGGAATTCGTGGCGCTGGTCGGCCCGTCCGGCTGCGGCAAGTCGACGACGCTGCGCATGATCGCGGGGCTGGAGGACATCAGTAGCGGTGACATCCGCATCGGCAACCGGGTCGTCAACGACCTGCCGCCGCGCGACCGCGACATCGCGATGGTGTTCCAGAATTACGCGCTCTATCAGCACATGAGCGTCTACGACAATCTCGCCTTCGGCCTGCGCAACAAGAAGACTTCGGAAGCCGAGATCAAGGCCGCGATCGACCGCGCGGCAAACATGCTCGGACTGCACGAATTGCTGGCGCGCAAACCGAAGCAATTATCCGGCGGCCAGCAGCAGCGCGTCGCGCTCGGCCGCTGCATCGTGCGCAATCCGGAAGTGTTTTTGTTCGACGAGCCGCTGTCGAACCTCGACGCCAAGCTGCGCGCGCAGATGCGGATCGAGATCAAGCGCCTGCACGCCGCCATTCCGACCACGTCTGTTTTCGTGACCCACGACCAGGTCGAGGCCATGACGCTGGGCGACCGGGTCGTGATCATGCGCGACGGCCGGGTGCAGCAGGTCGGCACGCCGCTGCAGGTCTACGGCAAGCCCGCCAACAAGTTCGTCGCCGGTTTCATCGGCGCGCCCGCGATGAATTTTGTCAGCGTCACCGTGCGCAGCGATGGCGGCGCGACGACGGTCGAGGCTGATGGCCTCAAGCTGACGGTCGGCGGCGCGGATGCGCGTGCGCTCGCGGCCTATCATGACAAGCCCGTGATCATGGGGGCGCGGCCCGAACATCTCGCCCTCGGCGAGGGCGCGCCGGGCGCAAGCTTTGACGCCCATGTCGAGGTCGTCGAGCAGCTCGGCTCCGAGATCCTGCTCGAGACCCGCGTGGGGAGCCACGGCATCACGGTGGCCCGGGTGCCAGCGGAAACGGTGATCGCGCGTGGCGATCAGGTCCGCGTCTCGGCCCAGCCCGGCCGGCTGCATTTCTTCGATCCGGAAACGGAATTGCCGATTACGGGTTGATTCCTCCCTCTCCGTCATGGCCGGGCTTGACCCGGCCATCCACGTCTTAACTCGGACGAATGAGAAGAAAGTCGTGGATGCCCGGGACAAGCCCGGGCATGACGAAGAAAGAACCCCTCACCGCTTCACGGCGCCGGTCGGGCTGGCAAACCCTTCCATGGTCCGGATCCGCTTTTCCAACCACCAGCCATATTCGGGCGCCCAGTCCTCGAACTTGCGGTTGATGCCGAGATCATGGGCCCAGTGATGGGCGATGTTGGGGTTGTACTGCGATTGCCGGCCGACCGCGATCAGATCGGCCTGGCCTTTTTCGAGCACCGCTTCGGCCTGCTCGGCTTCGAGAATGATGCCGACCGCCATGGTCGCGATGTCGACTTCCTTGCGGACACGCTCCGCATAGGGCACCTGGAAACCGAGGCCGCGCGGCACTTGGGCAGCCGTTGCCGAACCGGAAATGCCGCCGGAGGAGCAGTCGACCACGTCGACACCGCGCGCTTTCAATTCATGCGCCAGCGCCACCGTGTCGTCCATGTTCCAGCCGTTCTGCGCGCCGTCGACCGAGGACACGCGCACGAACAGCGGCATCGTGTCCGGCATTTCGCGCCGTACCGCCTCGACGATGTCGAGCGGCAGCCGCATCCGCCCCCTTCGGTCGCCGCCATATTCGTCGTTGCGGGTGTTTGATATCTGCGACAGGAACGAGGCCAGCAGATAGCCATGGGCCATATGAACCTCGATCACGTCGAAGCCCGCCTTGACCGCGTTTTTCGCGGCGTGCGCCCAGGTCTTCACCATGGCGCGGCAGTCTTCGGCGGTGAGCTGCCGCGGCGTCAGCCATCCCGGCGCCACCGGTTCGCTGGTCGGACCGACCGGCTGCCATAATTTGGCGCCCGCCTCGATCTCTTCCGGCGTGAGCGGACCCATACCGTCCATCGCCTTTTGCGAGGACGATTTGCGGCCGCCATGGGCGAGCTGAAGACCGATCGCGGTGTTCTCGCGCCTCATGAAAGCGATCAGCGGCTTGAAGCTTTCGACCTGGGCGTCGTTCCAGATGCCGAGATCGAACTCGTTGATCAGGCCGATTTCCTCGACGCCGGTAGCTTCGACAAACACCAGACCAAAACCGCCGAGCGCGTAACGACCGAGAT
Source organism: Bradyrhizobium sp. AUGA SZCCT0177 (assembly GCF_018130125.1). Classification (NCBI taxonomy): domain Bacteria; kingdom Pseudomonadati; phylum Pseudomonadota; class Alphaproteobacteria; order Hyphomicrobiales; family Nitrobacteraceae; genus Bradyrhizobium; species Bradyrhizobium sp. AUGA SZCCT0177. Next base: position 123,397 of record NZ_JAFCMA010000012.1, read on the forward strand.
GCACCTGATGAAACATGCCGCAGGTCGCCCCGGGATCGGCGCGGTAATGCACCATCGGTGGCACCACCAGGCGGTTCTTCAGGGTCAGGCCGCGAATGCTGAACGGCTGGAACAGCAGGGGGCGTGCGGGATCGGCGGGGGGCGCGTCGGACATCGGTGGCCTGTGGCGTGAACTGCGGGTAGCGAATGATCCATCATTTGAAATCCACGGTCCAGCCAGCCCTTGCATGTCATGCATGCAGCGACGCGCTTCGGCCCCCTAGTCGCCACCGACATCGACATCGAGGCTGGCGGCCTTCAGTGAGGCGATGGTCGCCTCAAGATGGGTCCGGTCTCGGGTTTCGATGACAACCTCAAGGACCACCGCCTTGGCTGGCAGGTCGGTGAAGATGCGTTGATGCGACACCTCGACGATATTGGCGCCTGCCTTGGCCAGGACGGCGACAACCGTGCCGAGCTGTCCGGGCCGATCCACGATGTCGAACTTCAGCTTCGAAAGCCGACCTTCCCTTGCGAGTTGACGCGTCAGCACACCGGAAAGGAGCCGCGTGTCGATATTGCCTCCGCTCAGCACCAGGCCGAGCGAACGGCCCTTGAAGCGGGCCTGATCGGCGAGCACGGCCGCCAAGCCCGCCGCCCCCGCGCCCTCGGTCACCGACTTCTCGATGGTGATGAAAAGGCTCAACGCGTGCTCAATCTGCTGTTCGGTGACGAGTACGATATCATCGACGAGCGCGCGCACGATCTTCGACGTGATCTGACCGGGCGCCTTGACGGCAATGCCCTCCGCGAGCGTGTCACCACGCATGGCTAGATGTTCCCCCTTGATGAGGTTGTACATCGAGGGATAAAGCGCGGCCTGAACGCCGACGATCTCGATATCCGGCTTGAGGGTCTTGGCGGCAACGGCGATGCCGGATATCAGGCCGCCGCCCCCGATTGGAACAACCAGAACGTCGAGATCGGGCACCGAAGCCAGCATCTCGAGCGCGATGGTACCTTGACCCGCGATGATCAGCGGATCGTCATAGGGATGGATATACGTCAAACTCTGTTTTCGACCGTAGTCAGTGGCGAGGGTGGCGGTATCCTCCAGCGTCGCCCCGCCCTCGATCACGGTCGCACCGTGCCGGCGCGTGTTCTCGATCTTCACAGTTGGAGTTCCCACCGGCATGAAGATCGTTGCAGGGATCGAGAGGCAGGCCGCGTGATAGGCCACGCCCTGTGCGTGGTTGCCCGCCGAGGCGGCTGCCACACCGCGCCGCCGTTCGTCGGCCGATAACGCAGACAGCCGATTGAGCGCGCCGCGCTCCTTGAACGTCGCCGTAAACTGCAGGTTTTCGAATTTCAGCCATATGTTCGCGCCCGTGATGTCGGACAACGTACGACTAGGCTCGAAGCTCGTCCGCTTCACGAAGCCGGCGAGCACGCCTGCCGCCGCCTCGATATCGCGAAGGGTAACCGGCAGGTGCGCGAGGGAAGCTTTCAACGTCTCGGTCATGACTATCGAATCTCTGCCGACACGTTCCACGCAGTAAGGGCGAAGACGGAGACGGCGGGTTACACTACCCAACCCACCCTATGAAGCTATTTCAGGAAAAAATACAGTGGCTTCGTAGGGTGGGTTAGCCGAAGGCGTAACCCACCGAGTAAGGGACGAGGATGGTGGGTTACGCTTCGCTAACCCACCCTACGACACCAAGAAGCTACGAAGCGGCGCTCCGCCTTTGCGCGCGCCACCACACGCCGAAGGCGATCACAACCGCGGCCGCCAGGCTGAACCAGGTGATGGCGTATTGCATGTGGTCGTCCTTGAGATGGACATTGAGCGGCCCCGGTTTCGGAATGCCGCTCTCGGGCACCGGTGATTCCAGATCGATATAAAACGGCGCGACATTCTTGCCGCCCTCGCCCCAGCCGAGCGCGCGCGCCATCGCAAGATGATCGCGGGTGAACCAGAGCCGCTTGGCGATGTTTTCCGACGGCGTCAGCGTGCCGGCGGCTTCGGGAAAGCGGAGGTAGCCGGTGAATTTGACCGGCTGGCCGGTGACGAGACGGCCGACCGCGCGATCCTGCTGGGCGCGATCCTGCATCGTGTTCTGCACGAAGCCGGTATTGACCGCGACGATTGCCCCATCGGCGGTTTGCGCCGGCAGGAACGCCCAGGTGCCCGGGCCGGACACGTCGTTACGGACCGAAGAGCCGGAGCTATAGACCATCACATCGGGAAGCCGCGCGTAAGCTCCGGTGAAACTGACGCGGCGGAATTCGTCTTTGGCCGGTGTCAGCGTGCCCCACTGCGCCTGTTCCGGCAGCGCCTTGGGCGCATCGGCCAGCCTTTCGTTCAGGGCGGCGATCAGCGCGTGCTTCTGGTCGCGCCGCTGCAATTGCCAGATCCCAAGGCTCAGGCAGGTCACGATCATCACGAGCGTGAAGATGGCAAAGCCGAGCGTACCACGCCGCCGCGCAACGACGCCGGTCATTTCGGCTCGCGGTCGATCAGGCGGCCGGGTGCGGCCTTGTGATGGTATTGCAGCGCGATCAGCAGCGACTTCATCGAGCGCAGCGGCAACAGCGTGGTCGCCAGAATCAGCGGCAGCCACAGCGCTGCATGCAGCCAGAACGGCGGCTGGTATTTTATCTCCACGATCAAGGCCGATCCGACCACGATCGCACCGGCGATCATGATGATGAAAATCGCCGGCCCGTCGCCGGCATCGATGAAGGCGTAATCGAGCCCGCAGGCTTCGCAGTTCGGCCGCAAATCGATGAAGCCCGCGTAGAGCTTGCCCTTGCCGCAGCGCGGGCAACGGCAGGCGATGCCGCGCAATGCGCTCTCGGTCAGCGTGGGAAGTGTCTCGTCCATTTGCATCCTTCTTCCCCTCTCCCCTTGTGGGAGAGGGTGCACTCGCGAAGCGAGGGCGGGTGAGGGGTCTCTATCCGCGGCGACAGACCCGTCATTCGGTGCCCTGGCCGACGCGAAGCGTCGGCGTTCCAAGAAACGGCGGCCGGAGGCGGCCTACGCCACCTTCATATGTACCGCAAGCTACTTATTGGAGAGCCATTCGCGTACTACCGGGTTGCCTCCACCTCAAGGCTCCCCGAGTGAATAATGGCCGTTTTGTTGCGCTGCCGCCAGTCCCATGGCGCGATGATCGATCCGGACCAAAGGCCCGCACGGTTCTTCTCTCGCAGCGATCTCGTCGGCATCGTAAGCGTGGGAATAGCGGACGAACGACAATGCCCACCCGATCGCACCATCCGCTTGCGCACTCCTCGCCTTCGACGAAGCAACTCGCGAGCGATCTCCGCATTCCCAAGCCTGTCTGCTGGAATGCCGGAATCAGTTTATGGCGGCCGCGACACCGCAGACCCATTTTTCCCAGCGCCTTCGAGGCGACTGCCCTAAGCGGCGCACAGGGAGGTGTGCGTGGCTTTAATGGATGGAAAGTTTGGAGAACTCAGTACCTTGCAACGACGGGGCCACCAAACCGGTACGCTATTCCTATCATTCCAATGTGCGTGTTGAGTTTCAAATCCGTGGCTACCGTTACAACTGAAACACCGGGGGATACCAGCACCAGCGAATTGCTCCACGTTCCGAAGTCCGAGTAACGATACTCAGCACGAAGCATCCAGTTTGCGAAAATTTTCGTGTCGATGCCGACGCCGGCCGTCCAGCCCGTTCGGGTGGAACTGTTCGTCGTCGTCGTAAGAAGGGGGATTGGCGTTGGTCCGCAAAGCGGATCAGTAAAGCTGGTTTCGCAGGTTATGGAGTTGGAGAAGTTCTGGAACGCGATACCGCCAGTCCCATAGAGCAGAACATTGGGAGCTACCAGATATCCGAGCCGCCCCCGCACATTCGCATCCCATCGAGCTTTCACGCTCGATACATTGGCGCCGGGGCCCGGGACACCCAGAATGCAGGTGACCGTGCAGCCGGGCGCGCCCACCGTCGTGACGGTACCATCAAAATACGCGGCATCGAGGACAATGCCGGCAACCCATTGAGGCGCGAACTGATAGTCGTATCCTGCAAAGCCGCCGTAGCGACCGTTTGAGGGGCGAAAGCCTCTAGGCGAACTACCGTCTACCGTTGGGGGAGGAATTACAAAGCCCGGCGCGACAACGCCAATCGACGTCGTGGTCCAATCGGCGTTGGCCTGCTCGCCGCCGATCGAGGCTCCAACATAAAAGCCGGTCCAGGTCGAAACCGCGGCTTCGGGCGCGTAACGAGGGGCTTTCACAGCCATGTCGGCAGCGGATGCGCCCATGGCGCTGGCCGCGAGAACGGATATTGCCAAAGCAAGTTTTCTCATGGAAAGCCCCAGCGCTCGTTGAATGGCCCGAACCAAAGCTTAAACGGGTTCATCGTGCCCAGATGTATCGTTCAGGCCACAGTCGGGACATTTCGGACGAACATGCGGAACCCTGTTCCGCTCTTGCCAACCCGTCCGCCGGCCTGGCGACCGCCAATCGCTGACGATCGGCATCGTGGTGTAGCCGAGCAAGAGCGGCGCCTCGTCAGCGAGCGCATCAACGCCGCGCTTGCAGCCACCAAGGCCGTGCGGCTGCACCTCTTCCGGTAGATCAAGGCCTGCGCCGACATATCCGGAGGCTACGGATGATGGCGGTTTGCTGCCCGTGGTGGAGTGGCCACAGGACCAGCATCAGAGCCTTGAGGAGCAAATTTGAAGCAGCCTGGATGAAATTTCCAAGCAGCACGGCGCGACACAGCGGCAGCGCCTCGCAAGGATCGGCCCCCGACGGTCAAGTCGAGCGTCATCCGATCATATCAACCGGTCGCTTTGCAAAAATCCCTCGCCGTGTAAAAAAACCGCCTTGCCCCGTGATACCACCACCCCACTCTTTGGAAAAGAAATCTGGATTCTCTTTTCGAAAGGTGAAGTATCTTCTCGTTGACAAAAACCTTGTGCGGATTTCTGGGGGCGCCGTCTGTTTCAACAGGAACAATTTCGGCATCATAAATTAGGCCATGCAATTCCGCGAAGATCATGGCTTCGATGACCAATATATCAATGAAGTATTTTTTATGTTTATCATCACCACGAAATTTCGTGCTTTGCGGATGATACTTTCTGGTTGCCATCCACGCATAGATCGCTCCTGAATCAAACAGGAAAGCGGCGGCGGCTTCTATGCCGTCTTTGTCTTTTACCGCAAGCGCGAACGCTTTCTGACGACGGACGCCATTCTCGATGAGTGCCTCTGCAATGCTCAGCGGGGCATAGCTCTGCGCGCCATTGCTGGTAAGATTGCTCTGGTAAAACTTACAAAAGTCAGACGCTGAGATATCCTCTATTTTAGCTTGTTCCAATGCGGTTCTGTATCTAGTTCTTCCGTCTCTTGAAATGGTTTTCAGTACTTTTTCTCTGGCTTGCGCATACGCGTCACGCTCATAATTTTGTTTGCTGGGTGAACGGACGTATTTGGGTATTTTGATGCATTCAAACCCGGCTTTGATGAACGCATCGCGAATGATGCCGGAATCATCATCCAGGATGAATTGGCAGTAACCAATCGATCTAGGTAGCTGCTTTATAATATCGGCAATCGCACCTCGTTTCTCTTCATCACTTATGTGCTTGTCGAGAAAGACGAATGAGCTGAGCCGTCTCCAGTTATCTAAACTTGTTATCCTTGGAAAAATGCCCAGTACGTTTGTTTGGCAATACGGAAAAGCGCATATCAGCTTGCCGGCTCTGTTGAATGCTTTGGCTACCCGGTGCTCCTTCCTGTACGCGATATCTACGAACCAGGGCTGCGAAAAGATCGATACCTCGTCCGGGTGTGCGCCCGCGATCCAATCGCGTTTGCTACTCTTCGGCACGAGCGTCGCCGCCAAAAGGCGGCTCCTCCAATTTTCGAAATTCGCGATGTTCAATATCTTCCGGCGGTAATCGTTCAGTCTATCGGCGCGCGCGGGAGCTCCCCCGACCGCCCGGTAGCCTGTTCAGAGTATTCGGGGGGCGACGCAAGAGTGAGTGCGCAGAAGGATTACCCAAACCGGCAAGCCGCTCCGGCTAGCGCTGAACCGGTCTCCATGCTGTCACGATCCGAGACTTCACCCGTCGGTGACCGTGTCAGCATGAGGATGGTTAACGCCCGGCGATACACGCATCTCGATCGTTAGCCCAAAAGGCAAACGAAAGAAAAAGGGCGGCCCTGCGGCCGCCCTCTTGCAACACAATGATGCCAGATCAATGTGTGGCGTGCGCGACAGCGTCAGCGCCGCGGAACCAGACATAGATGCAGATGAACAGGAACAGCCACACCACGTCGACGAAGTGCCAGTACCAGGCGGCGAATTCGAAGCCGAGATGCTGGGTCGGCGTGAAGTGTCCGGCGTAGGCGCGGAACAGGCAGACCAGCAGGAACACGGTGCCGACAAGTACGTGGAAACCGTGGAAGCCGGTCGCCATGAAGAAGGTCGCGCCATACATGTTGCCGGAGAAGTGGAATGTGGCGTGGGCGTATTCGTAGGCCTGCACGCAGGTGAACAACGCGCCGAGCACGACGGTGAGGATCAGGCCGTATTTCAGGCCCTTGCGATCGCCTTCCAGGAGCGCGTGATGCGCCCAGGTCACCGTGGTGCCCGAGGTCAGCAGCAAGAGCGTGTTGAGCAGCGGCAGATGCCAGGGGTCGAAGGTCTCGATGCCCTTCGGCGGCCAGGTGCCCGGCACGCTGCAGGCGCCTGCCGCGGTGCCGGCGCCACAGCCGAACACCGCGTCGCGGGTGGCGTGGATGGCATCGGCCGGGAACAGCGCGGAATTGAAGAACGCCCAGAACCACGCGACGAAGAACATCACCTCGGAGGCGATGAACAGGATCATGCCGTAACGGTGGCTGATCTGCACCACGCGGGTGTGGTCGCCCTTGAACTGGGCTTCGCGGATCACGTCGCCCCACCAGCTCGCCATGGTGTAGAGCACGCCGATGGTGCCGGCGCCGAACACGATCGGCGCCGCCGCATACATATGGTGCATCCAGCCGATCGCACCGACGGCCATGATGAAGGCCGAGATCGAGCCGACGACCGGCCACGGGCTCGGATCGACGAGGTGGTAGTCGTGGTGCTTCGCGTGCGCCGTAGCCATTGCGGTCTCTCCGTTAGCGGTGCCGGATCCTTCGGCACATCTTCGTCTCAAAAATTCAAAGTCGGGAATTTCGAAAGGCCGAAATTCCCGGAGTTACAGGCTTCCCTTGCGCTTGTCCGGCTCGCCCGAAGCCACCGGCTTCGGCGCCGGATCGCGCACGGGATAGAAGGTGTAGGACAGCGTGATGGTGTTCAGCCCGTCATTCTCGCTGTCGGCGATCAGCGCCGGATCGACGTAGAACACGACCGGCATCTCGCGCTTCTCGCCCGGCGCCATGGTCTGTTCGGTGAAGCAGAAGCAGTTGATCTTCTGGAAATACGCGCCGACCGTCAGCGGGGTTACATTGTAAGCGGCCTGGCCGACCGTGGGCCGCGCCGCCTGGTTGGTCACATGATAAAATACGGTGACGACCTCGCCGATCCTGACCTCGATCTCGTTCTGCTCCGGCTCGAACTTCCAGGGCAGGCCGGCGCCGACATTGGCATCGAACCGCACCGAGATTTTGCGAGCCAGCGGGCCTTGCGACGGCGCCGAGGTAGCGACCTGGGTGGTGCCGTTGAAGCCGGTGGCGCGGCAGAACCAGTTATAGAAGGGAACGGCGGCATAGGCTGCGCCGACCATGAACACCACGACGAAACCGCAGATCGAGGCCACCATCGCATCGCGCGTCAGGCCGCGGCGCGAAGCCTTGCGGCTTGCCTCCGTTTCCCCTCGCGCGATCGGTTGGTTTGCCATCTCCACCACCTACCTACATTTCCAGTTTACATGGGCCGAACTAGAACGGCCGGCCCCTTGACCATGGTGACGGCGAAAAACAGCACGACGAGCACGAGGAGCGCGAGCGCAATCGCGACCGACCGCTGCCGCCGGCTTCTTTTCTGCGCCTCGGTGAGGACGATTCCATCTGGCATCCGCTTGTCGTCCATTCCGGTCCCATGCGCCCCCTACCCGATCAAAGCCATGACGCCGCGCACGACAACCTCGAGCAGCAGCGTGGCGAACAGCGCGAACAGGTAAAGGATCGAGAAAGCAAACAGCCGCCTGGTCGCGCGCAGCGCCGCGGTACCCTCGCGGCGGCGGTAGACGTTGATCGCCAGCGCCATCATTCCGGCGCCAAGCACCAGCGAGGTGATGCCATAGATCGCGTCGAAATAGCCGAGCGGCCAGGGGGCGACGGCGATCGCGACCAGTACGACCGTATAGAGCAGGATCTGCAGCCGGGTCGCGTCGGGGCCGGCGACGACCGGCAGCATCGGCACGCCGGCGCGGGCGTAATCGTCGCTGCGAAACAGCGCCAGCGCCCAGAAATGCGGCGGGGTCCAGAAGAAGATGATCAGGAACAGCAGCACCGGCTCCATCGACAGCGAGCCGGTCGCCGCGGCCCACGCCACCACAGGCGGCAGTGCGCCGGCGGCGCCGCCGATCACGATGTTCTGCGCGGTCCAGCGCTTCAGGAGCATGGTGTAGATCACGACGTAGAAGAAGATCGTGAACGCCAGGAGGCCGCCCGCGAGCCAGTTGACGAGGATGCCGAGCGTCATCACCGAGAAGAACGCCAGGATCAGCCCGAACGCGGTGGCTTCCTCGCGCGTGATGCGGCCGCGCGGGATCGGCCGGTTCGCGGTGCGCGACATCAACGCGTCGATATCGCCCTCATAGGCCATGTTCAGCGCACCGGAGGCGCCGGCGCCGACCGCGATGCAGAGGATGGAAGTGAACGCCAGGATCGGGTGGATATGCCCGGGCGCGATCACGAGGCCGACCAGCGCGGTGAAGATCACCAGCGACATCACCCGCGGCTTCAGCAGCGCGAGGTAGTCGCCGACCTCAGCCTCGGAAATCCGGGGCAACTCGATGGCGTTGTGATCGACGACCGACAAGATTGATCTCGCTTGGTTCTAGGCCGCGGCGCGCCCGAAAGAGCGCGCCGCGAATTATAAGGTTTATTGCACCCGCGGCAGAACTTCGAACTGGTGGAAGGGCGGCGGCGACGACAGCGTCCATTCCAGCGTGGTGGCGCCGGGGCCCCACGGATTATCCGCCGCCTGCTCCTTCTTGATGAATGCATCGATCACGCCATAGATGAAGATCAGCACGCCGAAGCCCGAAATGTAGGAGCCGAGCGAGGACACCAGGTTCCAGCCGGCGAACGCATCCGGATAGTCGATGTAGCGGCGCGGCATGCCGGATAGCCCGAGGAAATGCTGCGGGAAGAACACCAGGTTGACGCCGATGAAGGTGACCCAGAAGTGCAGCTTGCCGATGGTTTCCGAGTACATGTAGCCGGACATCTTCGGGAACCAGTAGTACCAGCCGGCGAAGATCGCGAACACGGCGCCGAGCGACAGCACGTAGTGGAAGTGCGCGACGACGTAATAGGTTTCCTGCAGCACGCGGTCGACGCCGGCATTGGCCAGCACGACGCCGGTGACGCCACCGAGCGTGAACAGGAAGATGAAGCCGATCGCCCACAGCATCGGCGTCTTGAACTCGATCGAGCCGCCCCACATCGTGGCGATCCAGGAGAAGATCTTCACCCCGGTCGGCACCGCGATCACCATGGTGGCGGCGACGAAATAGGCCTGCGTCGCGCTGGACATGCCGACCGTGTACATGTGGTGCGCCCACACCACGAAGCCGATGCCGCCGATCGCGACCATGGCGTAGGCCATGCCGAGATAGCCGAACACGGGCTTCTTCGAGAAGGTCGAGACGATCTGGCTGACCATGCCGAAGCCGGGCAGGATCAGGATGTAGACTTCGGGATGGCCGAAGAACCAGAACAGATGCTGGAACAGCAGGGGGTCGCCGCCGCCGTCGGCGGAGAAGAAGGTGGTGCCGAAATTGCGGTCGGTCAGCAGCATGGTGATCGCACCGGCGAGCACCGGCAGCGACAACAGCAGCAGGAACACGGTGACCAGGATCGACCAGACGAACAGCGGCATCTTGTGCAGGGTCATGCCCGGCGCGCGCATGTTGAAGATCGTGGTGATGAAGTTGATGGCGCCGAGGATCGACGAGGCGCCGGCCAGATGCAGCGACAGGATCGCGAAATCGACCGCCGGTCCCGGATGGCCCGAGGTCGATAGCGGCGCGTACATGGTCCAGCCCGCGCCGACGCCGTTGGCGCCCGGCTCACCCTCGACGAAGGTGGACATCAAGAGCAGCGCAAACGAGGCCGGCAGCAGCCAGAACGAGATGTTGTTCATGCGCGGGAACGCCATGTCGGGCGCACCGATCATCAGCGGCACGAACCAGTTGCCGAAGCCGCCGATCATCGCCGGCATCACCATGAAGAAGATCATGATCAGGCCGTGCGAGGTCACGAACACGTTGTAGGTATGGGCTTCGTGGAACAGCTGGACGCCGGGATACATCAGCTCGATGCGGATCGCGATCGACATCGCCGCGCCAATGACGCCGGCGATGACCGCGAACACCAGGTACATCGTTCCGATGTCCTTGTGGTTCGTCGAATAGACGAAGCGCCGCCATCCGGTCGGATGCGCGTGCGCGTGGTCATCATGGGCGTGATCGTGGTGTGTCGCTGCGCCTGTTGCCATGTTCAAATCCTGCCTTGCAGTCCCTTTTCGGACCTTGCGGTCCCGTCGCCCTTGTCCCTTGCGCCTAAGCCTTAAGCTTGCCTGAGCTTTGCGGCTTACTGCGCCACCGCGCCAGCCGAGGCGTACGAATTCGCCGGGTTGGTCGCATATTTCTTCTTCGCGGTTTCCACCCAGGCCGCGAATTCCTGATCGCTCACGACCCGCACCGCGATCGGCATGAAGGCGTGATCCTTGCCGCACAGTTCGGAGCACTGGCCGTAGAACATCCCGGTCTTGGTGGCCTTGAACCAGGTCTCGTTCAGACGCCCGGGGATGGCGTCGATCTTGATGCCGAAGGCCGGCACCGCGAAGGCGTGGATGACGTCAGCACCGGTGGTCAGAACCTTGACCACCTTGTTGACCGGCACCACCATCTCATTGTCGACGCCGAGCAGCCGGGGCTTCTTGTCCGCCGCCATCAGCGAATCGAACTCGAACTTGCCGTGATCGGGATAGGCGTAGCTCCAGTACCACTGCTTGCCGGTCGCCTTGATGGTGAGATCGGCCTTTGGCACGTCGAGCTGCAGAAACAGCAGCCGGAACGACGGCACCGCGATCGCGACCAGAATCAGCACCGGGATCAGGGTCCAGGCCACTTCGATCAGGGTGTTGTGGGTGGTCTTGGAGGGGACCGGGTTGGCCTTGGCGTTGAATTTCACGACGACCATGACCAGCAGCACGAGCACGAACAGCGTGATGACGGTGATGGTGCCGACCAGCCAGTTATGGAACCAGATGATGTAGTCCATCACAGGCGTAGCGGATTCCTGCAGGGTCCATTCCCACGGCGCTGGCTGCCCCAATTCGGCTGACGCCGTACCGCCGGCGACAAGGGCCATGCCCGCCACCGCAAATCCCAGCAACCGCCGGCCAATCTGGCCCTTCGACATCTTCATGCCGCTCGCGCTCCCTTGATAAATCCCCAAAGCATCCCCGCCGGATGGCCGGAAATGCCGCACGATCCGCCCCTACAAACAGCCCGCCGGAGGTGGCTTGGATGCACACCTCAAAAGTACCGGGGCCAAATCGCTAGAACGCTTCGAAATCCAGCCTCTCAAACCATAATTCGCAGGCTCTCGCAATGCAGTAGTGGGGACCAAAGCCATGCGTCACCGGCTAATCTCTGCATGTCAGGTTTTCCCGGTGAAACAGGCAAAACCCGCCTTTTTGTCCAGCTGCGCCGCTTGACAGGCGGATTACTGGATGTACGCAAAGGCAGGGTGCGCCGCGGGGACCTGATTCGCCGCTGAAGCGCCCTTCCGGCTTGGCATCGGGCTTGATATCGGGCTTGGGAATTGCTTCGAGATTTAGCGAAAGACCGCCTTCAAGGCGCCGTCATTACGTATCAGTCCGAGTAATCATTCAGAGGATCGACCCGGATGAGGCGTTCGAAACATCAGGCAGGACGCAAGCCAGGGCCAGGCCGCTGGCTGGGCGGACTGCTCGCCACCGCGCTCCTGCTCGGCCTGACGGAGGCTGCCAGCGCCCAGGGCGCGGTGCGCTCGGTCCATGGCGACTGGCAGATCCGCTGCGACACCCCGCCGGGCGCCCAGGGCGAGCAATGCGCCCTGATCCAGAGCGTGGTAGCCGAAGACCGCTCCAACGCCGGCCTCACCGTGATCGTGCTCAAGACCGCCGACCAGAAGAGCAAGCTGATGCGGGTGGTGGCCCCCTTGGGCGTGCTGCTGCCCTCCGGGCTCGGCCTGAAACTGGACAATCAGGACGTCGGCCGCGCCGGTTTTGTCCGCTGCCTGCCCAATGGGTGCGTGGCCGAGGTCGTGATGGACGAAAAGCTGCTCGGCCAGCTTCGCACCGCCAAGACCGCGACCTTCATTATCTTCGAGACCCCGGAAGAGGGCATCGGCTTTCCGCTGAGCCTGAACGGGATCGGCGAGGGGTATGACAAGCTGCCGTGAGGCGCCGGGCGCTCACCTCAACGTCCGCTTCGCTTAGTCACGCGCGGCGCCGGCGTAGTAGTCGAACAACCGGCGCGCCTCGATCGAGAGCCAGTCCGCTTCACCCGTGATGTAGCCTTCGACTTGCCCGGTGACGCCGAGCAGGAAGCTGATCGGCATGCCGTACAGCGCGAATGGCGTGTCGACACCGTCGCTGGCGCCGGCACGCCCCACCAGTCCACCGGGATCGAAACCGATTCCGAGGTGGCGAAGCTTCAGCTGCCGGACGAACGGCACGACCACGGATCGATCGCGATCGGTGGTGATGGCGACGACCATAAGGTCGGCGCGGCGGCTTTCCGCGAGTTGATCCAGTATCGGCAGTTCCGTCCGGCAGGCCGCACACCAGGTCGCCCAGAAATTGACGAGAACCACCTTGCCGCGGAAGGACTGCAAATCGAGCACACCTCCGCCGAGACGCGGGATCGGTACCGGCGGGACCGGCCGTGCGCCGCGAAGAAGCGTGAACTGATGCCGGGCCGTTGCGAATGGCGGCGGCCCGCCGGCCGCGGCGCGGCCCGGCAGGGGCGGAATCGCAAGCGAGGCAACCGCGCCCATTATCCCCGCGACAAAGCTGCGGCGGGTCGGGCCGCGAGGCGACGTCATGTCGGATACTCCGCTGTGCAGTTTTGCATCCAGGTTCTGAATCCAAATATCACGATCGGATGTAGGACCAGCCGGCTTCCTGCAATTCGATGATGCGCCCCGGCCCGCTCGGCACCAGATCGACGCCATCGATCAGGGTGACCGGACGCCCCTCCTGGCGCTCCATACCGAGCTTGGTGGCGTCGCAGACCACGAAGCGGATGTTCGAATTGACCGTCCTTAACACCCGCAGCATGTCCTTCACCGGCGAAGTGTCGGCGCGCAGCATGTGAACGCCGGCATTGTAGGCGACGACTTCGATCGTGAACGCTTCGTTCCGCTCCTGGTAGTATTTTGGAAGGTTGAGCGAGGTCGAGATCAGCGCCCGCATCGTGGTGGGATCATCGGTGTTGATCGGCAGCACCAGCCGATGCACGCCGACCGCAGCGGCCTTCGCCTGCGGCTTTGGGCTCGCCGCCTCCGATCCTGTCAGCAACAGGGTCACGGTCAGCGGCACCATGAAGGCCAGGATGAGCCCCGCGGCAATCGTCAATTCACGGCGAGAAAGGTGCATGGCAGCAGTTTCACAAATGCCTGTTCACAAATTCTTGGCAAGCGATGCGATCTGGTCGCGCTTCGCGTAGGCGACGATGGCGCTCAGTGCCAACAGCACCAGAGCAGGCACAGCCGAGCCGCCGATCACAAAGAGATGAGTGACGGTCGCGCCGATCATGATGCAGATCAGCAGCACGGCACCGAAGGCCGCCAGCGACGGCGCGAGGATCAGGATGGCCCCGAGCACTTCCAGCGCCCCGGTCAAATAGCGGAACCATTGACCAAGTCCGATGTGCTGAAATTCCTCAACCAGCATCGGCAGGCCATAGAGCTTGGCGACGCCTGCGCCTGCAAAGGCAAGGGCCAGTAATCCCCTGACGACCCAGAGACCGGCAGACTTCCAGCGCGGCGGCGCCGATGCGGCGGCAAGTGACATTGGTAGCTCCCGATATGTTCCAGCGGTTCAGACCGCGCGGCGCCGTGGCCGACCCGTCAAAGGCTTTCGACACACAAAATTCGGGAGTAAGATAAAAAGTACAAGTAGGATGCTTTTTGTGAGGTAGTATGAAAAAGATGACTATTGCAGAATGCAACGATATTGCCGCCGCGGAACCGTGCCAGCGCGGGGTGGTGGAGCAATTTCATCGTGCGCTGGGGGTCCTGGCCGGAAAATGGAAGGGCGAAATTCTCTGGCAATTGGTCCAGCGCAAGCACCGGTTCGGCGAATTGCGCCAATCGATCCCCGGCGTCACCCAGCACATGCTGACGACGCAGCTGCGCGACCTTGAGGCCAACGGACTCGTGAAGCGCACCGTCTATCCCGAGGTGCCGCCGCGCGTCGAATATGAGATCACGCCATCGGCAAGAGCCCTCAAACCGGTGTTCGATGAACTGTTTCGCTGGTCGCAGGAGCATGGCTTTCCGACCGCGGCGCAGCCCAAGGGTTCTTCCGCCGACAAGAAAGCGTAGCCAAGGTAGATTCCCCCGTCATTGCGAGCCACCGGGTCGCAATGACGCGGAACGACACAGTGACCTCGCTCACAGCCGAGGCAACGGCAATCCTGCCAAGGTTTCCCCATCAACGCGGAGGAGACCGCCATGACTGACGACCGTACGTTCGAGACCCGTGCAGACGCTGCGAAAAGCGAGCTGACCGGGGAGCAACTCAACATCGTATCCGGCGGCAAGTGGTTTGAAATCGTGCGCGTCGAGCACAGTGTGAAGTCCCCGCGAGACGCGGCGTCAGGATTGGCAACCGGGCGCCGCCAGCACTGACCCTGATCTGATTGGGCGTCGTCAGGTTTTCGCCGTCAGGTTTTTCCCGTCAGATTTTTCTTGGCCCTGCCGCTAGAACAGCAGCCCCATCAAAATCAGGTTTTCGTAGCTGCCATCGACCAGGATGGCCTCGCGCTGTACGCCTTCGATCTCGAAGCCGACCTTCTTATAGAGCGCGATCGCGTTCACGTTGTTTTCCCGGACCGTCAGTTCGATCCGCTGCAGCCCGAAGGCCTGTGCGGCGCCCAGCGCCTGCGCGATCAGGCGCTTGCCGATGCCCCGCCCCCGGAATTGCGGCAAAAGGCCCATGCCGAGAACGCCGTTATGGGCATAAATCGGCCTTGGCTTCGGGGTCACGTCGCACCAGCCGATGACTTCACCGCCCGACAGCGCGACAAATTGCGGATAACCCTGTTCGATGATGTCGAGAATGAACGCCCGCGTCGCTTCCAGCGGCGGGGCCTCCAGGAAGGACAGATAGCGCCGCTCCCGCGCCACGATATCGAGGGTCCGGTGAAAGCTGTCGATATGGCCTTGCGTTATCGGAACAATTTCGATCGTAGCCATCGTGCCTGCAACGTGTTGATCCAGCCTCTCGCGAAACTACGAGGAAACAACTATCTTGGTTGCACCCCTCCGACAACGGACTGAATGTAATGACCAACTCCCCCGCTACAACCTCCCTGATCGACCGCGCCAACCTCGACCGCGATTCCGTCCGCCGGGAGATCGCGCGCGGGCTCGAAGGCGCCGATGACGGCGAATTGTTCCTGGAATATGGCCAGACCGAAGCGCTGATGTTCGACAATGGAAGGCTGAAGCAGGCGACCTACGACACTTCGCAGGGTTTTGGCCTGCGTGCGGTCAAGGACGACGCGGTCGGTTACGCGCATTCCTCCGACGTCTCGCTGCCGGCGCTGATCCGCGCCGCCGATGCGGTCGCAGCGGTCCGTGGCGGCTATTCCGGCAGCTTTGCCGCCGCCCCCGCTCACACCAATGTGAGACTCTATGGCGACGACAATCCGCTGGATGCGCCGGGTTTTGAGGCCAAGGTGAAGCTGCTCGCCGAAATCGACGCCTATGTGCGAGACAAGGACCCGCGCGTGCGGCAGGTGACGGCCAGCCTCAGCGCCACCTGGCAGGTGGTGGAAATCCTGCGGCCCGACGGTGAAAGCTACCGCGACATCCGCCCCCTGGTGCGGGTCAATGTTTCCGTGGTTGCCGGCCAGGGCGACCGGCAGGAAAGCGGCAGCAAGGGCTATGGCGGCCGCGAGGGCTATGCGCGCTTCATCGAGACCAAGGCCTGGCGCGATGCCGCCGACGGCGCGATCCGCGAAGCGCTGGTCAATCTGGAATCGGTTCCCGCCCCCGCCGGCGAAATGGACGTGGTGCTGGGGGCCGGCTGGCCCGGCGTCATGCTGCATGAAGCGGTCGGCCACGGGCTCGAGGGTGATTTCAACCGCAAGCAGACCTCGGCCTTCGCAGGCCTGATGGGCAAGCAGGTCGCCGCCAAGGGCGTCACCGTGGTCGACGACGGCACCATGGCCTCGCGGCGCGGCTCACTGTCGATCGACGACGAGGGCACGCCGACCAACCGCACCGTGCTGATCGAGGACGGCATTCTGGTCGGCTACATGCAGGACCGCCAGAACGCCCGGCTGATGAACATGAAGCCGACCGGCAACGGACGACGCCAGAGCTACGCCCATGTGCCGATGCCGCGCATGACCAACACCTACATGCTGTCGGGTGGGCGCGACCCCGCCGAAATCCTGGCCTCAGTAAGGAACGGCATCTACGCCGCGAATTTCGGCGGCGGCCAGGTCGACATCACCTCGGGCAAATATGTGTTCCAGTGCACCGAGGCCTACAAGATCGAAAACGGCAAGATCGGCGCGCCCTTGAAGGGCGCGATGCTGATCGGCAACGGCCCGACCGACCTGCATCGGATCACCATGGTCGGCAACGACCTCTCGCTCGATACCGGTATCGGCACCTGCGGCAAGAACGGCCAGGGCGTGCCTGTTGGCGTCGGCCAGCCGACGCTGCGGATGGAGCGCATTACGGTCGGAGGAACCGGCTAGTGACCAGCGAAAACGAAACTGCGGGTGCCAAACCTTCGAGCTGGCGCGCGCAGCTAGCCCAGATCGCGGCCATCGTGATGGTTGTGTTCGTCGCCAAGGGCGCCTTGGCCGAACCGTTTTACGTACCGTCCGGTTCGATGGAGCCGACGCTCCTGATCGGCGACGCGCTGCTGGCGTCGAAATTCCCCTATGGCTACGGCGCGGCCTCGCTGCCGATCCAGATCACGCTGCCGGAAACCGGCCGCCTGTTCGGCGAGACGCCCAAGCGCGGCGACGTCGTCGTGTTCCGCTGGCCCGGCGACCGCTCGCAGGCCTGGGTCAAGCGCGTGGTCGGGTTGCCCGGCGACCGCATCCAGATGCGGCAGGGCCAGCTCTTCATCAACGACCATGCTGCGACCTTGAAGCCGGATGGCGTGGGCGAAGCTGAAGACGACCGCGGCGGCAGCGAGAAGGCCTATCGCTATGTCGAGACGCTGCCGAACGGGGTCACGCATGCGATCTTCAAGATGCGCGACAACGGCCGGCTCGACAACACGCCGGAGGTAACGGTGCCGACGGGAAAACTGTTTGTGCTCGGCGACAACCGGGACAATTCCGCCGACAGCCGCGTCGCGGTACGCGACGGCGGCGTCGGCCTGTTGCCGATCGACAATCTGATCGGCCGCGCCGACGCCGTGGTCGGCTCATGGGATCTCGGCATCCGCAGCCAGCCGGTATGGACCTGGCTCTCCGGCTTTCGCATGGCGCGGTTTTTCACGTCGGTGCATTGAGAAAGTGTGACCTTCGACGACGTCAGGACGTTCGCGCTGCTGTGGGACGAGGTCGAGGACGGCACGTCCTACGGCACGCCGGCGCTGAAGGTGCGCAAGAAGCTGCTGGCGCGGCTCCGCGAAGACAATGATAGCCTCGTCATGTTCGGCATTCCCCATGACGAACGCGAGATGCTGATCGAAAGCCAGCCGAAGATTTTTTACTTCACCGACCACTACCGCGATTATCCGATCGTGCTGATCCATCTCTCGAAGGCCAGGCGCGCCGTCGTCGAGCCGCTGCTGCGCCGGCACTGGCGCACGCTGGCGTCGAAAAAGGCGGTGAAGGCGTACGACGAATCATAGATCATTCCCGTCATTGCGAGCGAAGCGAAGCAATGACGTGGAAAGAGCATCCATGACCCAAGACGAATTCCTCAACCTTGCGCTGCGCAATCCCGCCAACCGCATCATCGCCGAAAAACTGTTCGAGCTGGCGCTGCCGGATGCCTGGATCGTGGCGGGATGTCTGGTGCAGACGGTGTGGAACGTGCTGACCGGGCGCGATGTCGGTTACAGCATCAACGATTACGACGTGTTCTATTTCGATCCCGATACATCCTGGGCGGCCGAGGACGCCGTGATCCGCAGGCTGCACGGCGCGCTCGGCAAGCTCGACGCCAAGGTCGAGGCGCGCAACCAGGCGCGCGTTCATCTCTGGTACGGAGAAAAGCATGGCCTGCCCTACCCGCCGCTGCGCTGCTCGACCGAAGGCATCGATCGGTTTCTGACGAGGAATACGCAGATCGGCATCCGCCGCACGCCTGATGGCTACGACGTCTACGCGCCCGATGGTTTCGACGATGCCGCCGGCCTGATCGTGCGGCCCAATCCGGGCCCGAATTTCTCCGCGGCGAATTATGCGGTGAAGGCGGCGCGGTGGAAGAAGCTATGGCCGGAGGTGACGGTGCTGGCGGTGGAGGGAATCGCAGAACCGCAGGGTGGGCAAAGCGCAGCGTGCCCACCATTTCAAGACCAAGCTCTTGCTGATTCCAAAGATGGTGGGCACGCTTCGCTTTGCCCACCCTACAGAGCCAACGCAGCTACCGCACCACGCCAGAGGTAAACCCGGCCTTGCGCCGCGGCGGCTTGATGTCTTTTTTCAGGAAGCAATGGCCTTCCGTGCCGGCATAGCCCGGCCGCGCATAGGTCCAGGCCCGGCACTTGTTGTCGGCGGTGCAGGCGGTCTTGCAGGCGTCGTCGCCGTCCTTGCTCTTGACGTCGAAATTCTTGTAGTCGCCGCCGAAGCGGTCGATCGAGGTTTCGATCGCGCTGTTCCTCGGCTCGACCACGCCGGCGCCGCGCACCCCGGAGACGCAGCAACTGTCCTGGACGCGCGTCGGGACGTTGCTCTTGAGCCAGCACACCGCGCCGCTGGTCAGGTCGGTCGGATAGTTGAAGCTCCACGACCGGCAACGCTTGTCGCGTTCGCACACCAGCGCGCAGTCGGCCGGATCGCCCGAGATCACCGGCGAGTTCAGATAATCGCCGCCGGGGCGGTCGAAATTGGCCTGCGCCGCGGCTGGGCGTGCGGGTGCTGCCGCCGCCAAAAAGGCGAGCGTCACCAAACACGCCCTGAGCAGGCGGCCTATCCCCATGTGATTGCTTTCGAATGCGCGCGTTCCGAAGGTTGCCATTGGAGCGGCATCAACCTGTACGGCGGATGAACGGCCCAGAAACGCGGCAACGAGCCGAGCGTGATGATCTCATCACGCTCTATGCTTTTGTTTGCGCATGATCTTTCTCGGAAAACCGGTACCCACCCCGCATCAAGTGCGGGGCATGCTTTACCGGATCATGCGCTAGAAAGCGTATTCCTTGTAGGCCGGTTCCACGGAGCCGCCCCAGGCGCCGTTGAATTTCTCCAGCATCTCTTCGGCCGGCGTGCGGCCGGATTCGAGGATCCGCTCCAGCGGCTCGAGGTGACGGCTTTCGTCACGGCCGAGGTGATCGATGCGGCTGCGCCGCCGCAAGCCGGCATGCGACAGCTTCACGCATTCCCGCGCGATTTCGAACAGATAGCGGTCGCGGATCCGGGCCTTGAAGCCGAAGCGCGGCACGTCGTCGCGCAGCGCCTGACGCTCTGCCGCCGTCCAGTGCTTCACGAGATCCCATGCCGCGTCCAGCGTCGTGTCGTCGTACAAGAGACCGACCCAGAACGCCGGCAGCGCCGGCAAACGGCCCCACGGCACGCCATCGGCGCCGCGCATTTCCAGATAACGTTTCAACCGTACTTCCGGGAAAATCGTCGAGAGGTGATTGGCCCAATCCGACAGCGTCGGCCGCTCGCCGGGCAAGGAACTGTTCCTGCCGTCGAAAAAGGCGCGGAACGACGAGCCTGACACGTCGATATAGCTGTCGCCGCGCTTGACGAAATACATGGGAACGTCGAGCGCATAGTCGACCCAGCGCTCGAAACCCATGCCGTCCTCGAACGCCCATGGGATCATGCCGGAACGCGCATTATCGGTATCGCGCCAGATTTCCGAGCGGAATGACAGGAAGCCGTTGGGCTTGCCTTCGGTGAACGGCGAATTGGCGAACAAGGCGGTCGCGATCGGCTGCAGCGCCACCGATACCCGCAGCTTCTTGACCATGTCGGCTTCGGAGGAGAAGTCGAGATTGGTCTGCACGGTGCAGGTCCGGTACATCATGTCGAGGCCGTATTGGCCGACCTTCGGCATGTAATTGGTCATGATCTTGTAGCGGCCCTTGGGCATCAGCGGTACCTGCGACCGCGACCATGACGGCGTCATGCCGAGGCCGAGAAAACCGATCCCCAAAGGGGTCGCGATCTCGCGCACCTGCGCCAGATGCGCCATCAATTCCGCCTGGGTCTGGTGCACGGTCTCGACCGGGGCGCCCGACAATTCGAACTGCCCGCCGGGCTCCAGCGAAATCGCGCCGCCGCCGGTGACGTCGTACAGCCCGATGATGTTGCCGTGCTCCATGATCGGCTCCCAGCCGAGCAGAAGCTGCATGCCCTCCAGCAGCGCACCGATGCCGCGCGCGCCTTCGTATGGCACGGGGTGATAGCCCTCGAGCGTGAACGGGGTCTTCTCGTGCTCGGTGCCGATGCGGAATTCCGACGGCGGCTTCACGCCGGCCGCCAGCCACGCCACGAGTTCGTCGCGCGATTGCAACGGCGTCATATCGATTTGGTCACGCGCCATAAAAAATCCGGATCTTTGGCGATTCGACCGAACGCGCCGTGTGGCAGGGAGCATTGCGGACAGCGTTGTCCGCAAAAACGATAAGATGAAGGCGTATCATCGGGCGGGAACGCCGTCTCGCGCGGCGACCGCCCTGACTTCGCTGCACGAGCAGCCCAGCCGGTCGAGCAGACCGCAGAGCTTGATGGCGTCGGTGTCGGACAGTTTCGAGCCGACGTGTTTTTCGATCGCGGCGGAATAGGCGCTCCACATTTTCTTCTGCAGCTCGCGTCCCGTCTCCGTGATCTCGACGAACTGGCCGCGCTTGTCGATCTTGCATTCGCGCCGCGCCGCCAGCCCCTCGTCGACCAGACGGTCGATCAGGCGCGAGGTCGAGTATTGCGGGATCAGCATCTGCTTCTCCAGCTCCACCGGGCGCATCTCGCCGGACGGCGCGCGCGACAATTCCAGCAGCGCGTCATACCAGGCGAGCGGCGGGAAGCCCGCCTTCTTCAAATCCTGCTCGACGGCGTCCAGCACCCGGCTCTGCACCCGCATCAGG
This sequence comes from Bradyrhizobium sp. AUGA SZCCT0177, assembly GCF_018130125.1. Taxonomy (NCBI): domain Bacteria; kingdom Pseudomonadati; phylum Pseudomonadota; class Alphaproteobacteria; order Hyphomicrobiales; family Nitrobacteraceae; genus Bradyrhizobium; species Bradyrhizobium sp. AUGA SZCCT0177. The sequence goes on from NZ_JAFCMA010000012.1 coordinate 145,094, forward strand.
CGGATCCAGGCGTTGGTCGCCTCGGTCGATGGTTTGCGTTTCATGGTCTGGTCCGTATCCGTCACAGGTCCGTGTCTGTCACAGGTTAGTGTACCGCACTAAATGCAGCTGCATCAATCTTGACTATTACATGCAGATGCATTTAGTCGTTCCTCGGCCCCAAGCCAAGGTTTCCAAAGGCAAGAACTTCCAAAGGGAGAAAATCCAATGAAATTGTACTATTCGCCAGGCGCCTGCTCGCTGTCTCCCCATATCGCGCTCCTGGAGGCCGGTCTCCCCTACGATCTGGTCAAGGTCGATTTGCGCGCCAAGAAGCTGGAAAACGGCGACGACTATCTGACGGTCAATCCGAAGGGCCAGGTGCCCGCACTGGCGCTGGATTCCGGCGAACTGGTCACCGAAGGCCCGGTCATCGTCCAGATGATCGCCGATAAAGCCGCGGACAAGAATCTTGCCCCCACCCGCGACCACGCCGATCGCTACAAGCTGCAGGCCTGGCTCACCTATATCAACAGTGAACTGCACAAGAACATCGGCCCGCAGTTCAGCCCGGTGCTCTCCGATGACGCCAAGGCATTCTTCAAGGACCGGGCGATGGGCAAGTTCAAATATGTCGATGGCGAGCTCGCCGGGAAAGACTACCTAATGGGCAAGCAGTTCAGCGTGGCCGACGGTTACATGTTCACGATGCTGTCATGGGCCGAACGGATGAAATGGGATCTCGCTGATCTCTCCAACCTGATCGCCTACAAGGCCCGCGTCGGCGCCCGCCCGAAGGTGCAGGAAGCGCTGACCAAGGAAGGCCTGCTGAAGGCGGCGTAAGCGATTTTTATATCGGAGATAAGAAAAGGGCCGGATCGATGATCCGGCCTTTTTTGTTTTACCCCGCGTCGTGCCAGCGAAGGCCGGGACGACAACTTTTTTTACGCTGCAACCACAACAAGACGATCAGTATCGCGCCGGACTGAACGCTGATGGATCGGTGAATGTCGCCTCGCCGCTCATCATCTCGGCGAGCAGGCGGCCTGTGGTGGGGCCAAGAGTGTGGCCGTGATGACCATGCCCGAAATGCATCCACAGGCCTTTGTGCTTCGGTGCAGCCCCCACGACCGGCAGCATGTCGGGCATGCAGGGGCGGACCCCGCTCCAGGGTTCGGCCTCCACCGCGGTGCCGAGATCGACAAGCCGCCGCGCCGCCTGCTCCGCCCGTTCGAGCTGGCGCGACTGCGACGACCTTTCCGGTCCCATCAATTCGGCGCCCGACGTAATCCGCAATCCCTTCGCCATCGGCGCCATGGCGTATGCGAATTCGGGGTCGTGCAGCGGCAGATTGAGCCTGCCGCCGCCGGTGAAATGCCGATGATAGCCACGCTTGCGCAGCATCGGAAAACGATAGTCAAACTTTTGCAATAGATCGGGAGACCACGGACCCAGCGACACCACGGCCGCCTCGGCGTCGATCGGGCCATCATCCGACTGAACCGTCCAGCCGGCAGGACCCGGCGCCAACGTGGTCGCATCCCCGTTGACGAAGGTGCCGCCTGCGCGTGTGAACAGATCGGCATAGGCGGATACGAGCCCGCCCGGGTCCGAGACCGTCCATGGGTCGCGCCAGTGAACAGCCCCCGCCCCGGTCTCGTTTAGCCCGGGTTCGGCCGCGGCAAGCTGTGCCGGGCTGATAATTTCCGATCGCACACCGAATTCGGCCGCCAGCATCTCGGCGACCAGCGCCACTTCATCCAGCGCAGCCTGGGTGCGGCGCAGGGAATGATAGCCGCTTCGCTGCACCAGATTGTCCGCGCCGGCTTCCCGGATCAGCACATCATGCTCGCTTGTCGCCCGTGCGATGATCCGCGCGTAGGCCTGCGATATGTGCTGGTGCCGATCCGGAGCGGAATGCCACCAGTACCGCAGCAAAGGACCAAGATGCCGCGGCAGCCATTTTACGCGGTAATGGACATCGTTGGCGCGCCCTGTTGCGATCGCCGCCAGCGTCGCAAGATCGCGCGGCATCGGATAGGGCCGCACCGCTTCGGCCTGGATGAAGCCGGCGTTGCCGTAGCTGGTCTCGCGGCCGGGCTGATTGCGATCGAGCAGCACGACCGACCAGCCGCGGCGCTGTAACTGCAGCGCGGTTGCGACCCCAACCATTCCGGCGCCGAGAACGATAACACTTGGCATTGCGACCATCACCCTTGCATGGGTCCGGGACCGGTCAGGACCAGGCTTCCGCTAATCTCTGGGACCAGCTACATCAAATCGCGGCTGGGCAGTAGGCGGAATTGCGGATGGTGGCTCTGCCTTATATTGATTTGTCAGGATTTTGATGGCCGAGCATGTTCGCGAAACACTCGACCTCCCTGATTGCGAGGTTGTGCTCTTGATTGGTCTTCCAACAAGCAGCACCGGTTTGCGTCAATGGCGATGGCTCTCTGAGATGGAGAGCTGCTTTGCAGAAGCAAAGCTGAAAACCCTATTCACAAAATAAAGGGCCGGATAAATGATCCGGCCCCTTTTGTTGGATGTCGTCCCGGCGAAGGCCGGGACCCATACCGCGTGATCTATCAATAAGACATTGCGGCTAACGGCATCTGCAACAATGAACGACGGTGGTTATGGGTCCCGGCTCAAGGCCGGGACGACGATGGATTTGTGTTACGCCGCCGCCAGCTTCTTCGGCGGGAAGCGGCCATAGAACGTCTCGCCCTTGGCCGCCATGTCCTCGAGCAGTTTCGGCGGCGTGAAGCGGGAGCCGTATTTGGCCTCGAGCTTGTGGCAGAGCTCGACGAACTTCCTGGTGCCCATGAAGTCGATGTAGGACAGCGTGCCGCCGGTGAACGGCGCAAAACCGAAGCCGAGGATCGAGCCGACGTCGGCCTCGCGCATGTCGGTGATGACGTGATCCTCCACCGTGCGTGCGGCTTCCACCGCCTGCACGACGAGAAAACGCTGCTTCAGTTCCTCGATGTCGAGCGTGTCGGGGTCGAGCTTCTTCGGCTGCAGATCGGCAAGTCCCGTCCACAGGCTCTTCTGGCCCTTGCCCTTCTCGGGATAGTCGTAAAAGCCCTTGCTGTTCTTGCGGCCGAGACGGCCCTGCTTCTCGACCAGTTCCACCATCAGCTTCTTCTGATCGGGGTTGATCGAGTTCGGCCCGAGATCGGCCTCGGTCGCCTTCATCACCTTGAGCCCGAGGTCGAGCGCCACTTCATCGGAGAGCGACAGCGGACCGACCGGCATGCCGGCCATCTTGGCGCAGTTCTCGATCATCGCCGGCGGCACGCCTTCGAGGAACATCTCGTTGCCTTCGGCGATGTAACGGCCGACGCAGCGGTTGGCGTAGAAGCCTCTGCTGTCGTTGACGACAATGGGCGTCTTGCCGATCATCCGCGTGTAATCGAGCGCAGTGGCAAGCGCCGCATCGCCGGTGTTCTTGCCGACGATGATCTCGACCAGCATCATCTTCTCGACCGGCGAGAAGAAGTGGATGCCGATGAACTTGCCCTGGTCCTTGAATTCCTCGGCCAGCGAGTTGATCGGCAGCGTCGAGGTGTTGGAGGCGAAGATCGCGCCATCCTTCAGGAGCGGCTGCGCCTTGGCGTAGGTTTCGGCCTTTACTTTCCGGTCCTCGAACACGGCCTCGATGACGAGGTCGCAGTCTTTCAGCACGCCATAGTCGGCGGTGGCGCTGATGCGCGACATCACGGCGTCGCGGTCGCTTTCCTTGGCGCGGCCTTTCTTGATGAGGTCGTCGATCACGGTCTGGGCGTGGCCCTTGCCCTTGTCGGCGCTGGCCTGGTCGCGGTCGATCAAGACCACGTCGATGCCTGCCCGCGCGGAGACATAACCGACGCTGGCGCCCATGAAGCCGGCGCCGATCACCGCGAGCTTTTTCACCTTGGTCGGCGGCACGTTTGGCGGGCGGCGTGCGCCCTTGTTCAGTTCCTGCATCGACAGGAACAGGCTGCGGATCATCGCGGCCGCTTCGTTGGAGCGCAGTACTTTCGTGAAGTAGCGCGACTCGACGCGCAGTGCCGCATCGATCGGCAACTGCAGGCCTTCATAGACGCAGCTCATGATGGCGCGCGCCGCCGGATAATTGTCGTAGGTCTCGCGGCGGTAGATCGCGTTGCCCGCCGGGAACATCTGCATGCCCGCCTTGGAGAACACCGGGCCGCCGGGAAGCTTGAAGCCCTTCTCGTCCCAGGGCGCGACGGCCTTGCCGCCGCCCTTGATCCAGTCCTTCGCCGCCTTGATCATGTCGGCGGGCGGGACGATGGCGTGAATGAGGTTGAGCGCCTTGGCGCGGGTGAGGTTAACAGCCTCGCCCTTGAGCAACAGCTGCATCGCATCGGCAGGCTGCACGATACGCGGCACGCGCTGGGTACCGCCGGCGCCGGGGAACAGGCCGACCTTCACCTCGGGCAGACCGAGCCGGGTCTTCGGGTTGTCGGCGGCGACGCGGTAGTGACAGGCCAGCGTCAGTTCAAAACCGCCGCCGAGCGCGAGACCATTGATCGCGGCGACCCACGGCTTCCCTGAAATTTCGATGTTGCGATACACCTGCGAGAAGCGGCGGCTCTGGTCGAACAGCATCTGGTTGGCGGCCTCTTCGCCCTTGGCCTTGAGCAGATCGGCATATTGATGGGCCATGCCTTCGAGCATCGACAGATCAGCGCCGGCGCACAGCGCCTCCTTGCCCGAGGTGATGACGACGCCTTTGACGGCGGCGTCGGCGGTGGTCTGCTTGACGATCTCCTCGAGTTCGGTGGCCGAGGTCTCGTCGAGCACGTTCATCGAACGGCCGGGCGTGTCCCAGGTGACGAGCACGATGCCGTCGGCGTCGGTTTCCAGCTTGAAATTCTTGAAGGCCATGTGTTGCTCCCGATTGCTTCTTCCTTCTCCCCTTGTGGGAGAAGGTGGCGCGCAAAGCGCGCCGGATGAGGGGTCTCTATCCAATGAGAGATATCTCTCCGCGGAGAGAACCCCTCACCCGTCGCCTCACTGCGTGAGGCGCCACCCTCTCCCACAAGGGGAGAGGGTAAAAATCAAACCCGCTCGATGATGGTCGCGGTGCCCATGCCGCCGCCGATGCACAGCGTCACCAGCGCGGTCGACTTGTTGGTGCGCTCGAGTTCATCGAGCACGGTGCCCAGGATCATCGCACCTGTCGCGCCCAGGGGATGGCCGAGCGCGATTGCGCCGCCATTGACGTTGATCTTGGAGCTGTCGATGTCGAAGGCCTGCATGTAGCGCAGCACCACCGAGGCAAAGGCCTCGTTGAGTTCGAACAGGTCGATGTCCGACTTCTTCATGCCGGAGCGCTCGAACAGCTTTTCGGTGACGTCGACCGGGCCGGTCAGCATCATCGCGGGCTCCGAGCCGATATTGGCAAAGGCGCGAATCCGCGCGCGGGCCTTCAGGCCATGCTTGGCGCCGGCTTCCTTGCTGCCGAGCAGCACGGCGCCCGCGCCGTCGACGATGCCGGAGGAGTTGCCGGCGTGATGCACGTAATTGATGCGCTCGACTTCGGGGTGCGACTGGATCGCGACCGCGTCGAAACCACCCATCTGGCCCATCGCCACGAATGACGGCTGCAACTGACCGAGCGACTGCATCGTCGTTGAGGGGCGCATATGCTCATCCTTGGCGAGGATGGTGAGGCCGTTGATGTCCTTCACCGGCACCACGGAGTTCTTGAAGCGGCCCTCTTCCCAGGCTTTGGCGGCGCGCTGCTGGCTCTGCACCGCGTAGGCGTCGACGTCATCGCGCGAAAAGCCGTATTTGGTGGCGATCAGATCGGCCGAGACGCCCTGCGGCATGAAATAGGCCGGCACCGCCATCGAGGGATCCATCGGCCAGGCGCCGCCGGAGGCGCCGATGCCGACGCGGCTCATGGATTCGGCGCCGCCGCCGATCACGAGCTCATGCTGGCCGGCCATGACCTGGGCGGCGGCAAAATTCACGGCATCGAGGCCGGAAGCACAGAAGCGGCTGATCTGAACGCCGGGGACGGCCTGGCCGAGGCCGGCCTTGAGCGCCGCAAAGCGCGCGATGTCGGAGCCGGCCTCGCCGACTGGATCGACCACGCCGAGCACGACGTCGTCGACGACGTCGACGGCGAGATTGTTGCGCTCCTTCAGCGCCTGCAGCGGCACCGTGGCCAGCGCCAGCGCGGTCACTTCATGCAGCGAGCCGTCGGCCTTGCCGCGGCCGCGCGGGGTGCGAACGTGATCGTAGATATATGCCTCAGGCATGGCTTTCTCCCGTTTCGGTCTTAAGCTCTCCTCGAGCCAGACGAATTTCAGAACATTCCACCGTCATTGCGAGGAGCGTAGCGACGAAGCAATCCATTCTTTCTTTTTCGCGGCAAGATAGATTGCTTCGCTGCGCTCGCAATGACGATGCGTATTTGCAGGACGCTTCAGAACGCTTCCGCCGCCAATTCCATGGTGGTCGCGCAGCCGGTCTGGATGCGCGCAAGGTGCACCGTCGTTTCCGGCAGCATCCGCTCCATGAAGAAGCGGCCGGTCACCAGCTTGGTGGTCAGATAGGGCGTGGCACTCCCCGCCGCAATCTTGTCCTGGGCTACCTTGGCCATCTTTGCCCACATATAGGCGAAGGTGACGAGGCCGAACAATTGCATGTAGTCGGTGGCGGCGGCACCGGCATTGTCGGGCTTGGTGAGCGCATTCTGCATCAGCCACCCGGTGGCCTGCTGCAGATGGCCGAGCGCGGTGGAGAGCGGCGTCACGAACGGCTTCATCGCCTCGTCGGCGCCGTGCTCCTTGGCGAAGGCTCCGACCTCACCGAAGAACGCCATCACGGCGCGGCCGCCGTCGCGCGGCAGTTTGCGCCCGACGAGATCGAGGGCCTGGATGCCGTTGGCGCCTTCATAGAGCATGGCGATGCGCGCATCGCGCACGAACTGCTCCATGCCGTGTTCGGCGATGTAGCCGTGGCCGCCATACATCTGCTGCGCCAGCACCGAATTCGAGAAGCCGACATCGGTCATCACGCCCTTCATGACCGGCGTCATCAGACCCATGTGGTCATCGGCTTCCTGGCGATCCTTCGGGTCGCTTGAGCGGTGGGCGACGTCGCTCTTCAGCGCGGTCCACACCACCATGGCGCGGGCCGCCTCGTTGAAGGCGCGGATCGTCAGCAGCACGCGGCGCACGTCGGGATGCACGATGATCGGATCGGCCGGCTTGTCCGGATCTTTGGCGCCCGTCAGCGACCGGCCCTGCAGGCGCTCGCGGGCGTAGTTGACCGCGTTCTGATAGGCGACCTCGGATTGCGCGAGACCCTGCACCGCGACGCCGAGGCGGGCCTCGTTCATCATCACGAACATGCCCTGCATGCCCTTGTTCTCTTCGCCGATCAGCCAGCCGGTGGCGCCGTCGTAATTCATCACGCAGGTGGAATTGCCGTGAATGCCCATCTTGTGCTCGATCGAGCCGCAGGACACGCCATTGCGTGCGCCGAGCGAGCCGTCGGCATTGACCAGCACCTTCGGCACCACGAACAGCGAGACGCCCTTGATGCCCGCAGGCGCGCCTTCGATGCGCGCCAGCACCAGATGGATGATGTTGTCGGCGAGATCATGCTCGCCGGCCGAGATGAAGATCTTGGTGCCCGTGATCTTGTAGCTGCCGTCGGCCTGCTTGGCGGCCTTGGTGCGGAGCAGACCGAGATCGGTGCCGCATTGCGGCTCGGTGAGGTTCATGGTGCCGGTCCACTCGCCCGCCACCATCTTCGGCACGAACATCTTCTTCTGTTCGGGCTTGCCGTGCACCATCAATGCCGCGGTCGCGCCCATGGTCAGGCCGCCATACATCGAAAACGCCATGTTGGCCGAGCTCTGGAATTCCGTGACGACCTGGCTCAGCGTGACCGGCAGCCCCTGCCCGCCGTATTCTGTTGGCGCGGACAGCCCGAGCCAGCCGCCTTCGGCGACCTGCTTGAAGGCTTCCTTGAAACCCTTCGGCGTGGTGACGCGGCCGTCATCATGGCGGACGCAACCTTCGAGATCGCCGACGCGGTTCAGCGGCTGCAGCACTTCTTCGCTGAGCTTGGCAGCCTCCCCAATAATCGCTTCGCGGACATCCGCGGACGCGTCGGTAAAACCCGGGAGATTGTCGTAGCGGTCGATCTGGAACACATCGTTGAGCAGAAACGTGACGTCTTCAACGGGGGCTTTGTAAGTCGGCATGGTGTTCTCCCGGCAGGGGCAGAATGAATTGGCTGATACGTTTCAGATGAAGGTTGGCAGGCCAGCAGGCTGCTTTACGTTCCTTAAAGATGGGACCTTATCCGGTTCCGGACGACGCGGCCTCACTGTTTTGCGAGTTGCGCGCCCATCAATTGATGCAACAGGTTCATTGCCTTGAGCGGCCGCACCATCACCTTGAAATGCGTAATCTTGCCATCCGCGAAGGTGATGATGTCGACACCGTTGATCACGATGCCGTCGATTTCTTTTTCGAATTCGAGCACGGCGCCATTGTCGCTGCGCCATTCGCCGACATATCTGAATCCCGGGCCGCCCAGCACTTTCTCGGCGCTCGACAGATATTTGAAGGTGATGTCACGCCCGCGCTGCGGGGTATGGACCACGGGACTCTCGAACACCGCGTCGGGGTGCAGCAGATCCCACAGCGCCGCCTGGTCGTGCGACTTCATGTAGCCGTACCATTTGTCCAAGGCGGTTATGGCGGCAGTCACGGTCATGATGCGTCTCCGATCGGCTCAAAGCGGGTTCAGCCCAATCTTTATGCACGTTGACGCATATGCAACTTTATGCATAAAGTCAACGCGGCAATTTGATCGTGAGACGGGCCCCTTCTACTTTGCATGGGGTTGTTTTCGCGATTTTTGGAAGGATCGGCGTAGTGGCGCTCGGTGACGCAATCCTTGCTTGTCTGACGGAGCGTCCGATGTCGGGCTATGAGCTCGCCAAGACGTTCGATTCCTCGATCGGGTTCTTCTGGAAAGCCGACCACCAGCAGATCTATCGCGAACTCTCAAAACTCAGGGATCGCGGCCATATCCAGGGCCACGAGGTGGTCCAGTCCGGCAAGCCCAACAAGCTGGTCTATACGCTGACACAAGAGGGCCGGGCCGCGCTGAGGCACTGGGGCGCCCGGCCGAGCAGCCCGCCAATGATGAAGGACGACCTCCTGGTGCGGCTGTGCGCGCTCGACAGCTTCGATATCGAGCCCTTGCGGGCCGACCTGATGGCGCGGCTGGAACATCACCGCGACCGCTACGCGCGCTACGAGCGCATTCTGAACAAGCTGTTCCCGGACGGCAAAGCCACCTCCGTCGCCGATACCGGCAAGCTGCTGGGACTGCGCATCGGCCTGCGCCACGAACAAGCCGTGGCGGAATGGTGCGAAGAGGCGATCGAGACCCTGGCCGCCGTCGCGAAACCTGCTCCCATCCTGCTGCTCGAAGACACCAGCCGCGAAAGCAACGGCTGAGCAGCAGCGGAACCCGGCTGGTCGGGTTCCAAGTTAACTTTCGGGCCGTCCGGCCCCATTCCTTAACCCGTTATTTACCGTAACGCGAAAAAGTCAGGTTCTGAGGCAGACGACCTGCGCGAAATTCGATTGTCTCCTGGTTGGGACGCGCGGGGAGGCTGAAGGCGCAGGAAGCGCCGGAGTCAGAACCGGACGAGAGCATGAATTCGCGCGTATCGTGGAGTGTAGAGGGCATCGATCCATCGGTCCGCGAAAGGGCCGAGGCTGCCGCGCGGCGCGCTGGCATGTCGCTGAGCGACTGGCTCAATTCCACCATCGGTGATTCCGCCCCTCCGAATTTCCGTGCGTCCCATGACGAGCAGCCGGCGATGCCGAGCGCGGAGAGCCGCGAGGTTGCGGACATTCACCAGCGGCTCGATTCGATCACCCGGCAGATCGATCAGATTTCCCGCCCCGCCCCGCGGAGCGACGCGCCCCGAACCGAAGCGCCCCGCGCTGAGCCGACCGTCGCGCGGCAGCTGAACGACGCCATTTCGCGCCTCGATGCGCGGCTGTCGCAGATTTCAAACCACGCTCCCCGCCAGCCAACGATGCAGGACAGGCAGCGCCAGACCGACCTGGTCGAGCGCGCCGCAGCCCAGGTCTATCGTCCCTCGCCGCCGCTGAGCCCGACGTCGTTTGATTCGGCGATCGCCGAAATCGCCGCGCGCCAGAACGAACTGGACGGGGTGCCGTCCCGGCAGATGCCGCCGCGCAGCGCGCCGCCGATGGCGGCAGGTATGCCGCCGATGGCGCCGAGCGCCCCTGCCATGGCTTATGCGCCACCGATGCAGCCGCCTGCACCGGCGCCCGCACCTGCTCCCATGCCCGCCGGTCCGGATTTTTCGTCGCTGGAACGGCATCTGCTCAAGATCACGAGCCAGATCGAGGCGATGCAGCGCCCCGACAATGTCGAGCAGTCGATTGCGGCCTTCCGCACCGAGCTTGCCGACATCCGCCGCGCCATTACCGAAGCGATGCCGCGCCAGGCGATCGATTCGATCGAGAACGAAATCCGCTCGCTGTCGCGCCGGATCGACGAAACCCGCCAGAACGGCACCGATGCCAACGTGCTGGCCAACCTCGAGCGCGCGCTCGGCGAAATCTACGACGCGCTGCGCTCGCTGAAGCCGGCCGAGCAACTCGCGGGTTATGACGACGCGATCCGCAACCTCGGCACCAAGCTCGACCTGATCCTGCGGACGAACGACGATCCGTCGACGGTGCGTCAGCTCGAAGACGCGATCTCGGCGATGCGCGCGATCGCCTCCAACGTTGCGTCCAACGATGCGCTGGCACGGGTTTCCGACGATCTGCATGCGCTGTCGGCCAAGGTCGATCAATTGTCCCGCGCCGGCGACAACAGCGAGTCGCTGGCCAGCCTCGAACAGCGCATTGCCGCGCTGACCTCGTCGATCGAAACGCGCGAGCGGCCGGTCGCAAGCGACAATTCCGAATATATCGAAGGCGCGCTGCGCTCGCTGTCCGAACGCCTGGATCGGATCCCGGCCGGCAACGACAATGCTTCGGCATTCACCCATCTCGAACAGCGCGTGACCTATCTGCTGGAACGCCTGGAGACCTCCGGCAGCCAGGGCGGTTCTGGCGGCGGCAATCTCGGGCGCGTCGAGGAAGGGCTGCAGGACATTCTGCGCCATCTCGAACACCAGCATGCGAATTTGGCCAGGCTCGCCGACAACACCAGCAGCTATGCGGCGCCGCAGTCGATGGATTCCGGCATCGTCGAAGCCGTCAAGCGTGAGCTGTCGGACATCCGTTTCAACCAGTCGGAAACCGACCGCCGCACGCAAGACTCGCTGGAGACGGTTCACAGCACGCTCGGCCATGTGGTGGATCGGCTGGCGATGATCGAAGGCGATTTGCGCGCGGTTCGCGCCGCACCGCCCGTGGCAGCGCCGGCCCCTGCTGCATACGAAGCCCGCGAAGAAGCGCCGCGCGCGATGATGCCGCCGCCGAGCTTTGCACTGCCGGCCTATGTCCCTCAGGCTCAGCCGCAGGCCTTTGCGCCGCAGCCGAAACCGGAATTGCCGAATCCCGCAGCCTCCCAGGAGCATTTTACCGCCGCGCCGCGCGACTTCCATGCCGCGGAGCCGGTAGCGCCGCCGGCCATTCCGCCGATGACGCCGCGCGCCATCAGCGAAATCCTTGAGCCGCACGCAGCCCCGCCGCGCACCGCGATCGCGCCGGAATTGCCGCCGGATCATCCGCTGGAGCCGGGCACACGGCCGACCGCACGGGCGTCGTCGCCATCGGAGCGGATCGCCGCATCCGAAAGCGTGATCAACGAAATTTCCGCGGCCGCCAAGGAGCCGGTCAGTTCGTCGAGCTTCATCGCCGCCGCCCGCCGTGCCGCGCAGGCTGCTGCCGCCGCGCCCGCCAACGAGAAGGCGGCCAAGGCCGCTGCGAAGGCCGCCTCGAAGGCTACTTCGAAGACCTCCGCCAAGGTTACGGCCATCGACAACGGCAAGACCGACGGCAAGGAGCCGTCGAACATCACTTCCAAGATCCGCTCGCTGCTGGTCGGCGCGAGCGTATTCGCGATCGTGCTTAGCACCTTCCAGCTGGCGATGACGCTGCTCGACACGGGCAGCGCGCCGCAAATACCGCAGATGGAATCCACCGATCCGGCGCCGGCCTCAAAGGCCCCGGCCGAGAACAGCGCCAAGCCCGCCATGCCGGCACCGGCTGGGCCCTCCATGATGTCGCCCGCCCCGATCGGACGGCAATCGAACAACAGCTCCGCACCGAACACGCTGGATGGCGCGCAAGTCGCTATTCCCCAATCCACGATTCCTCAGGCCATAATTCCTCAAGCCGCTATTCCTCAGACCGCGATCCCGCCGCAGGCGGCGATGTCCATCCCGCCGCAGGCGGTGATGTCGCCGATCAATGCCGGCGATATCACCGGCGCGCTCCCGGCCCTGCCGGCCAACGGCAAGCCTGGAATGGTGCAGGTGCCGCCGGGCGAGCAACTGCCCGATGGCATCGGCGGGCCGATGCTGCGCGCCGCTGCGCTGAAGGGCGATCCGACCGCAGCCTATGAAGTCGGCGTGCGCTTTGCCGAGGGCAAGGGCGTGGCAGCCAATCTCGACGAAGCCGCGAAATGGTATGACCGCGCGGCGCAAGCCGGCGTGGTGCCCGCGATCTTCCGGCTCGGCACCTTCTACGAGAAGGGCATGAGCGTCAAAAAGGACGCCGATGTCGCGCGGCGTTACTATCTGCAGGCGGCCGAACGCGGCAACGCCAAGGCGATGCACAATCTGGCCGTTCTCGACGCCGATGGCGGCGGCAAGGGCGCCAACTACAAGGTCGCGTCGCAATGGTTCCGCAAGGCCGCCGATCGCGGCGTCGCCGACAGCCAGTTCAACCTCGGCATCCTCTATGCCCGCGGCATCGGGGTCGAGCAGAACCTCGCCGAATCCTTCAAATGGTTCAGCCTCGCCGCCGCGCAGGGCGATGCGGATTCCGGCCGCAAGCGTGACGATATCGCCAAGCGCCTCGACGCCCAGTCGCTGGCCGCGGCCAAGCTCGCGATCCAGACCTTTACGCCGGAGCCGCAGCCCGACGCCGCCGTTAACGTGGCGACCCCGGCCGGTGGCTGGGACCCGGCGCCTGCGCCCGCAGCTGCGACCAAACCCGCCGCCAAGCAGGCTTCGACCAAGCGCGCCGCAGCCTCGGCGGCGGCGCCGCTGGCATCGACCCGATAATCCCTCCATATAAAGCCGTATGATCTGACGGGGCCGGCGTGGCCTCGCGCGGCTTTGCAGTGAGGATCGATTGTCTGCCGAAGATGGTCAGGACGGGGAAGGCCGTTTCCGAAGGTCGCCGACCGGGCCTTCGGTCGCGCCGCCGCGCAAGCCGGCCGAGCACTCCGCGCCTTCGCCGTGGCGATCTGCTCCGCTGCCGCCTCCTCCTCCGCAGCAACCGCAAACGGTGCGGAGCCAATGGCCGCTCGGCTCCATTCTCATCTTCGTTCTTTTGCTTGCCGGCATCGCCATCCAGGCCTATCGCGACCTCTCGCGGCCCGATGCTTGGGATTACTGGAAGGACCAGTATGTCTCGCCGAGCCTGACCTCCTCGGTGGTCGCCAAACTCGATCTCGATGGCGCCGCGCGTGATCGGCGTGCCCTGTTCATCAAGGGAGAGATCGGACCCGGGGCCGCAAGATGGTTCCGCGAGAAACTGGACGAGGCCCAGCTTGCCGCCGGCGACGTGATCCTGATGTCTTCGCCCGGCGGCGATTTGAATCAGGCCGCGATCATTGGCGAGATCATTCGCTCGCGCGGACTGATCACGGCCGTCGGCACCGCCGATGCCGCGGGCCGCGTCAAACCCTCCTATTGCGCCAGCGCCTGCGTGCTCGTCTATGCCGGCGGCAAGAGCCGCATCGGCGTGTTGGGTTCAGGCTTGGGCGTGCACCGGTTTACCACGACAAAGCAAGTGGATGATCCGCTCGCCGAAGCCCAGAAGATATCAGGCGCGGTGCTGGGCTATATGACCAAAATGGGGGTTTCGTCGTCGGTCGTGCAGGCGATGTCCGAGACCAAGGACATCCGCTGGCTTGCGCCCAAGGAGGCGCTCGCCATGAACCTCGTCACCGATCCCCTCGGAAAGCCCTGATTGCTGTCGTCCCGGCCTTGAGCCGGGACCCATAGCCACCGGCCGCAATTGTCTTGCGCGCTAAACGTTATCTTCCTCGTTCAACAAGGCAGGCCGCGGAGTGGGTCCCGGCTCAAGGCCGGGACGACGAAAATTATTCACCACCCCCGCCGCGCATGTGTGCAGGTGCGGCAAATAATTGCCTTCCGGGGCATTCTTTAGTCCCCCCTGCCACTGATCTGGGTTATGCAAAGATGCGGCAACCGGTCCGCGTGCGCTGACCCTGCGCGCCAATCGGATTCCACTGCCGGCAAATGCTCGAAACCATGCCCTGGGCGGCCGTTAGGCCAGGTCAACGGCAGACAACGAGAAGCAGACGCGCGTGCAGCTCTACCTTCCGATCGCAGACATTCCCGTCAATGTTTTCCTCATCCTGGCGATGGGCGCGGCGGTTGGTTTCGTCTCCGGCATGTTCGGCATCGGCGGCGGCTTCCTGATGACGCCGCTGTTGATCTTCGTCGGCATCGCGCCCGCGGTCGCCGTCGCCTCGGTCGCGAGCCACATCGCGGCTTCCTCCTTCTCGGGCGCGATATCCTATTGGAGGCGACGATCCATCGATCCCATTCTGGCGTTGGTCTTGTTGACCGGCGGTACCGTCGGGACGGCGCTCGGGGTCTGGACGTTTACGCTGCTGCGCTCGCTCGGCCAGCTCGATCTGTTGATCGCGACGTCCTACGTCATCCTGCTGACGACGGTCGGCGGGCTGATGTTCTGGGAAGGCCTGCGCGCGCTGCTGCGGACCCGCCGCGGCGGCGCGGCGACGATACGCCGCCCCGGCAGCCATGGCTGGATTCACGGCCTGCCGCTGAAGATGCGCTTCAAGCGCTCGAAGATCTACCTGTCCGTGATCCCCGTCGTCGTGATCGGCCTGATCATCGGCTTCATCGGCGCCGTCATGGGAATCGGCGGCGGCTTCATCCTGGTGCCGCTGATGATCTACGTGCTGCGGGTGCCGACTTCGACCGTGGTCGGCACCTCGATGGTGCTGACGCTGGTGACGATGATATTCGCCACCCTGCTGCATGCGGTGACCAATCATCTGGTCGACGCCGTGCTGGCGCTGATCCTGATGATCGGCGGCGTGACCGGCGCCCAGTTCGGCGCGCGCGCCGGCCAGAAGATCCGCGGTGAACATCTGCGGCTGCTGCTCGGGCTTCTGGTGCTCGCCGTCGGTATCCGCTTTGCCGTCGAACTGGTGATCCGGCCGGCCGATCTGTTCACGATCCGCGAAACGGGAGGCGGGGTATGAGCGCGCGCGCCTCGCTCATCGTGGCAAGTCTCGTGCTGGGTGCTGCGCTCGCCATTTCGCCGGCATGCGCCGAGCGGCTGATCGTGTCGGTGTCGAACCACCGCGTCACGGTGACGCCGAATTATTCCGGCGAGGAGCTGGTGCTGTTCGGCTCGGTCGAAAAGGACGCCCAGACGCCGGCCGGCCGCAACAATTACGATCTGGTCGTGACCGTCAGCGGACCCCGCGCCGACATGGTGACACGGCGCAAGGAGCGCAAGTTCGGCATCTGGATCAACACCGACTCCCGGCAGTTCCTCAAAGTGCCGACCTATCTGGCGCTGTTTTCCAACCGGCCGTTCGACGCCATCGCTTCCCCCGAAGTGCAGCGCCGGCAGCAACTCGGTCTCAACAATGTCCTGCTGACCCAGCGCGTCGGTCCCGATTTTGCCGACGTCGTGCCCAACGACCCGTTCCGCAGCGCGTTCGTGCGGCTGCGGACCCAGCACGGGCTTTATCGCGAGGAGCAATCGGCGGTGACGTTCCTGACGCCGACGCTGTTCCGCACCGGCATTCCGCTGCCGGGCGAAGTGCCGATCGGCACCTACGACGTCGAGATCAAGCTGTTTGCCGACGGCGCGCTGGTCACGCGTACCGAAACCGCGTTCGAGATCGTCAAGGTCGGTTTCGAACAGTTCATCGCCAACGCCGCCCACAACAATGGTTTCGCCTACGGGCTGGTGACGGCCGTCATGGCGCTGATGACGGGCTGGATGGCGTCGATCGTGTTTCGGAAGGATTGAATCCCGACGTAGCCCGGATGAGCGAAGCGACATCCGGGGCAGTGTCGCGGTGGCTCCCGGATATCGCTGCGCTCATCCGGGCTACGGTCCATTTCGCCAACAGGCTGATTAGCATCGCCGCGTTCACGCAGCACCAGCGGCTCTGCTGGGCCGCGTCACCAGATAAATCCCGAGCGCCACCGGAATGATCCCGAGCAGGTCGCGGAATTCGACGTGCTCGCCCAGCACGAGGAAGGCAAACAGCATGCCGAGCGGCGGCATCAGGAAGTGATAGGCGCTGGCAGCGGTGGCGCCGCAGACCTTCAACAGGTGGAACCACAGGAGATAGGCCAGGATCGATCCGCCCAGCACCAGGAAGGCGAATGCGCCGAGCAGCCGCGCGCTCGGCACGATGTCGCTGACGCTGGAAAACGTGAAGGCGAACGGCAGCAGCGCCAGTCCACCGGCGAGATTCTGCACGCCATTGCCGACCCACAGGCTGCCCTTCGGCGCCAGCACCTTGAACAGGATGGTGCCGACCACGATCGAAGCCAATGACGCCAGCGTGTAGACGATGCCGTCCATGCTGTCTGACCCAACCGACATGCGATGCCAGACGATAAAGCCGACGCCGGCGATGCCGAGCAAGAGTCCCGTCACCTTGCGCCAGGTCAGCGCCTCGCCGAGAAACACCGCGGCGGCGACAGCGGTGAACACCGGATTGGCGCTGACGATCAGCCCGCCGAGGCCGGCGGATACGGTCTTGAGGCCGGTGTAGCCGAGCCCGAGATAGAGCGCGTTGTTGGCGACGCCGAGCACGACGAACACGGCCACGTCGCGCCAGCTGAGCTGCCATCCCTCGCCGCGAAGTGCGGATATGCCGAGGATCAGGACGCCCGCGAGCAAGAACCGCGCCGTGAGCAGGATCAGCGGCGGACAATCGGTGACGCCGATCTTGCCGGCGACGAAGGCAAAGCTCCAGAGCAAGCAGAACAACGTGATCGTGAGCGGCAGCCAGTTGAAACCGGCGCGAGGAACGGCAATCGAGGGCGCAAGCGACATGGGAAGTCTCCTTTGCCCATGATGTAGGCCCGCGCCTTGATATTTAGAAATTAAATGATAAACTGATATCCAGTGGATTTATGAATAGACCTTTCTGAAGAGCGGAGGCGAGCCATGGCCATGCTCGATCTGGAACTGCTGCGCAGCTTCGTCTCGGTGGTGGATTCCGGCGGCTTCACCCGCGCCAGCGAGCGCGTCCACCGCACCCAGTCGACCGTCAGCCAGCAGATCAAGCGACTGGAGGAGGACGTCGGCCAGCCGTTGCTGAACCGGAGCGGCAAGGACGTCACGCCGACCGAGGCCGGTGAACGGTTGCTGTCCTATGCGCGGCGGCTGCTGTCGCTGGCGGAAGAGGCCCGCGATGTGCTGACGCGCCCCGGCAGTGAAGGCGCGATCCGGCTCGGCGTGCCCGAAGATTTTGCCGCCTACCGGCTGGCGAAATTGCTGGCGGCGTTTTCACGCTCGCATCCCGGTTTGCGGATGGACGTCCGCTCCGACCAGAGCACTTACCTGAAGCGCGACCTCGAACGCGGCGAACTCGATCTGGCGCTGTTCAAGCGCGCCGCCGGCGAGAAAATCGGCATCGCGGTGTGGCCCGAACGGGTGCACTGGGTCACCAGCAAGAGCCGGCCCCGCGACACCAGCACTGGCTCGGTGCCGCTGATCGGCTTTCCCACCGGATGCCTCTATCGCTCGCGCGCGATCCACGCGCTGGAAAGCGCAGGCCGCGCCTGGCACATGGCCTACACGTCCTCCAGCCTCTCCGGCATCCAGGCCGCGGTTGCCGCCGGCATGGGCCTGAGCATTCTGTCCGAGATGGCGATCCAGGCCGACCACCGCGTGCTGACGGCGAAAGACGGCTTTGCGCCGATCGACCGAACCGAAGTCGCGCTGGTCGCCGCACCGGATGCCAGCCCCGCCACGTTGCGGCTCGCCGATCGGCTGGCGGAGTTTTGCAATGCGGTGCAGGCAAAGGCGGCGTAGCTTGCGGCGAACTCGGCACGCCCCCTCTCCCGCTTGCGAGGGCTGGGGTGCGCACCAAGTAACGCATGCCGAATGGTGCGTCGGGGGATCAGTTTACTTTCATGTTGCCGGCGCCATCGACATCGCCGGCAGGATTGTATCCGGAGTCGTGCAGGTTCTTGAGGTACACCCGCTGCGACGGGGCACCGGCCGGCGCAAAACCCCCGGCCATGGAAGCGTTGGCGTCGTGGGGGTGGCGGCGCTGCGTTCCAGCCACCCTGGCTCCGGCCCGTGCATTGTACGCACCGTTTTCAAAATTCGCGGCGCTCGCGCCTGCTGGGCCGCCCGGCTCCGCCATCATCTTGCTGGCGGGGGTCGGCGCGCCTTTGTTCAGGACATCGCGATCCGGATACATTGCGCAGTCCGTGCACTGCGCAAACGCTGCGGACGACAGAGCGACCGACATAAAGGATGCGGCAACGAGTGTTTTGTAGTTCATGGTATTTGCTCCATGGTTAAGCGAGTTACAGCTCGCTTTGTTTTGTAATTGGCCTGTTGTCCCGGAGGGACAACCCGGCTCTCCGCCGAGGCCTGATGCGTTTTTCGAGGCAGTCGATGAACCCCGTTGACGCATTGGAGTCGCGGCACGCATGGAGGACACCGACTCCCTTTCGGCCGTCGCCGAACTCCATGTGCCATTGTCGATAGCTTGGCGCGGTGCTGTTGCGCCAATCAACAATGGCTCACCGCATAGTGAAACGGAGTTGACTCACAATTTCAAAATCTACCGATAGATTCGGTCGCAGACGCTGATGCGCGTTCGCTTGGCTTTGGCTCGTATCAGCTTTGGTTCGTATCAACGGTGAGCTGCGGTCGCTCTCTCAGTAACACCGCGACGCTGCGATCGCGTGCAGTCTGTTGTCGCCGAGCACGTGCGCCATCAGGCCCGGTGTCTGGAATATCTTTGCAAACGCCGGATCGCGGATGCTGAGGCCGCCGGTATAGGCGCCGAACGCCGGCATTACCGCGCGTTCGCCGTCGCAGGCGAAGCATCGCCGCTCCATCGAACGGCCGCGAGTGGCGACGCGGGCCTTGGGGTGCAGATGGCCCGCGATCTCGCCTGACGCGCCCGTGGGCTCATGACGGAACGTGATGTTGCCGATCGCGACGTCACTGGCGACGACGCCGCCGAGATCGGACGGCAACGCCGGATCATGATTGCCCGCGATCCAGATCCAGTCGCGCCGCGCCTGCATCGCGGACAGCGCCTCGCGGTCGGGCACCGACAGCCGCTCATGCGCATCGCGGTCGTGAAAACTGTCGCCGAGCGCGATCACCATGCGCGGGTCGTGCCGCGCGATCACGGCAGCAAGCCGGCTCAGCGTCGCCACCGTGTCGTAAGGCGGCAGCAGCACGCCGCGCGCGGCGAAGCTGGAGCCTTTTTCCAGATGCAGGTCGGAAACGACCAGCAGGCGCTGTTCCTGCCAGAACAGCGCGCCGGAGAGATCGGCGAGGAAAGTGACATCCGCAATCGCAACCTTCGAAACCCGCGCCATTTGATCATCGTCCGAAGATTGCGCCGATGCCGTCACGTTCTACCCTGTCGCTTCCTTGACGAGTTCCTCGGCGGCTTCCGCCAGCAACTCGTCGGCCGCTTCGCCATAAACTGACTCGCGGCCGATTTCCAGCATCACCGGCACCGCCAGCGGCGAAACACGGTCGAGTTCCCGATGGATGATTCGGCCCTGAATACGCGACAGCATATCACCGAGCCGCTTGAGATCGAGCAGCCCGGTGGCGGCATCGGCACGCGCGGCGCGCAGCAGCACGTGGTCGGCCTGGTGCTTGCGCAGCACGTCGTAGATCAAATCGGTCGAGAACAGCACCTGGCGGCGGGATTTTTCCTCGCCGGTGAAGCGCCGCGCGATCAGGCCTGATATCACCGCGCAGGTGCGGAAGGTGCGCTTCATCAGTGCGGATTCGGCAAGCCACGCCTCGAGATCGTCGCCCAGCATGTCCGGATCGAACAGCGCGTTGAGATCGAGCTTGCCATGGCGGATCATGAACGACATGTCGCCGAGCCCCCACACCGCGACCGCATATTCATTGGCGACAAAGCCGAGCGGCCGCACCCGCGCCCGCTCCATCCGCCGCGTCAGCAACATGCCGAGCGTCTGGTGCGCCAGCCGCCCCTCAAAGGGATAGCAGATCAAATAATGCTTGTTGCCGCGCGGGAAGGTTTCGATCAGCAATTCCCGCACCGCCGGCACGCGCGAAAAATGCCGTTGCAGCGACAGCCAGTCGCGCACCTGATCGGGCAGCGCGTTCCAGGCACGGTTGTCGTCGAGCAATTTACGCACGCGCTCGGCGAGATAGGTCGACAACGGAAACTTGCCGCCCATATAAGACGGCACCTTGGCATCCGCGTCGTTGGCACGCGAGACGTAGACCTTATCTTCGGCGAGCGCCTCATAGCGCACCACCTCGCCGCCGAACACGAAGGTGTCGCCGACCACCAGTCCCTCGATGAAATATTCCTCGATCTCGCCGAGCATCCGCCCGCCGCGTCCAAGTGGGCCTGATGATCCCGAGCCGCCGCCGCGCGAACGCACCAGCCGGACTTTGAGCATCGGTTCTTCGACGATGGTGCCGACATTGAGGCGATAGCTCTGCCGCACGCGGGGATTGGCGACGCGCCAGCGACCTTGCTTGTCCTGCTTGATGCGCGCGAAGCGCTCATAGGTTTTCAGCGCGTAACCGCCGGTGGCGACGAAATCGACCACGTCGTCGAAATCGGTTCGCGTCAAACCAGAGTAAGGCGCCGATGTCAGTACCTCCGCATAGAGCTCATCGGAAAGAAACGGCTCGCCGCAGGCGCACCCCAACACGTGCTGCGCCAGCACGTCGAGCGCGCCCGTACGTAACGGCGGGGTATCCTGCGCATTCTCCGCGATCGCATCGATCGCAACCGCGCATTCCAGCACCTCGAAGCGGTTGGCCGGCACCAGCACGGCGCGCGAGGGTTCGTCCAGTCGATGGTTGGCGCGGCCGATCCGCTGCATCAGCCGCGAGGACCCCTTCGGCGCGCCGACATTGATCACGAGGTCGATGTCGCCCCAGTCGATACCGAGATCGAGCGAGGAGGTGCAGACCACGCCGCGCAATTTGCCGGCCGCCATCGCGTCCTCGACCTTGCGGCGCTGCGCGACGTCGAGCGAGCCGTGATGCAGCGCAATGGCCAGGCCGTCGTCGTTCATGCGCCAGAAATCCTGGAACAGCATTTCGGCCTGGCTGCGAGTGTTGACAAACACCAGCGTGGTCTTGTTGCGCTTGATCAGCTCGTACATTTCGCCGAGCGCATGGCGGGCGCTGTGCCCCGCCCATGGCAGACGTTCTTTGGTGTCGAGCATCTCGACCACGGGCGCCGCGGCGCCGCCGGCAACGACAATGTCGGCGGACTCGATTTTGCGGTCGCGCTGCGGCACCAAAAACCGCGCCAGCGATTCCGGCTCGGCCACCGTCGCCGACAATCCGATGCCGCGCATTTCGGGCGCCAGCCGCCACAGCCGCGCCAGCCCGAGCGACAGCAGATCGCCGCGCTTGGAGGTGACCAGCGCATGCAATTCGTCGAGCACGATGCGCTTCAACGAGCCGAACAAGAACGGCGCATCGTCGGACGACAGCAGCAGCGCCAGTTGCTCGGGCGTGGTGAGCAGAATGTCCGGCGGATAGCGCCGCTGCCGCTGCCGGCGCGACACCGGCGTGTCGCCGGTGCGGGTCTCGACCTTGATCGGGAGGCCCATCTCGGCGATCGGCGTCTCCAGGTTGCGCGCGATATCGACCGCGAGGGCCTTCAGGGGAGAAATGTAAAGCGTGTGTAGACCGCCGGTGCGTTTGACGCCGCGGCCGGTGGAGATGACGTTCTTTGCGCCCTCCCCTGCACCCGGTGGCGGAGTAGACAGTTCCACCAGCGTCGGCAAAAAACCCGCCAGCGTTTTGCCGGCGCCGGTCGGCGCGATCAGCAGCGCCGAGCGATCTTCACGGGCCTTGGCCAGCAGTTCCAGCTGATGTTCACGCGGCGACCAGCTGCGCGACGCGAACCACCGAAGGAAGCGCTCGGGCAGCAGCGCGGCCGGCTCGGCCGATATGGCGGGTGAGGTCAGGGGCGGCACGGCTAAGAGGTAAGCCGTCAGGATCGCTACGTCGAGGGCTACTAACCTCTCCCCGCCTGCGGGGAGAGGTCGTCGCGAAGCGTCGGGTGAGGGGGTACAGGTCTAACGTTTGACATCGATTTCGCGGAGACAGCCCCTCACCCCAACCCTCTCCCCGCAAGAGCGGGGCGAGGGAGAAGGTCCGCTACTCCGTCACGGGCTTGTCGGAAATATCCCAGTCCTTGCCGTTGAACTGCGAGATGAAGAGGGTCTTCATCGGCGTGTAGTCCTCCGGCGTGTAGCTGAAATTGACGCCGTCGAGGAAATACGGCGAGTGGAAGCCGGCCAGCGTCGTCGCTTGTTTCAACACATTGGCGCGGGTCAGATCGTCGCCGCAGCGGCGCAGGATTTCCGCCATCGACGCCACCTGGCCGTAGCCGGCGAACGCGATGGTGTTGTCAGGATCCACATTGGGCAGATATTTCTTGCGCAGCGCCTCGAACGCCATCACGTCGGGATCCTTTTCCCAGCGCGGCACGCCGACTTCCTTGGCGTAGCGGATGGCGACGATGCCGGTAGCGTTTTCGAAACCGGCGGCGCTGAGGATCGAACGTCCGGTCGAGCCTGCCGAGAGCAATTGCAGCGGCTTCCAGCCGAGTTCGACCACCTTGCGGATCGACTGCGACGACGCCTTGCCGGTCGAGATGTTGTAGAAGACGTCCGCGCCCGACTTGGAGAGATTGATCAGCTGCGAATCGATCGTTGGCTCGGTCAGATCGTAGCTCTGCTCCATGATCACCTTGGCGGTGCCGCCGGCTTCCTCCAGAACCTTCTTGAACGGCGCCAGGAAATCGCGGCCGAAATCGTCGTTCTGGTAGAGAATGCCGATTTTGGCGTTCGGCTTCGTGGCCACGACGTACTTGGCGAGGATGCGCGCTTCGGTCGGGTACAGCGGCAGGCCCGCCATGGTCCATTTGAAATTCTTCGGATCGTTCCATTTCGACGCGCCGGTATTGAGCATCAGCTGCGGCACGCCCTTGGAGTTGAGATATTTATGCACGGCGGTCTGCGGCGCGGTGCCGAGCGAGCCGAACAGCGCCAGCACTTCGTCATTCTCCACCAGCCGCCGCGTCGCTTCCACGCATTTCGGCGCGCTGTAGCCGTCGTCCATGGTCAAGAACTTGACCTTGCGGCCGTTGATGCCGCCCTTTTCGTTCAGCATCTGGAAATAGGCCTCGCCGACCCGGCCGAGCACGCCGTAGAGCGAACCCGGGCCGCTGTGTGGCACGGTCTGGCCCAGCTTGATTTCGGTATCGGTCGCGCCCGGATCGTATTTTTTCTCGGCCGCCCACACGAACGGGGCGGGCATGGCGGCGGCAGCGAGACCGGCAAGAGCGGTGGCACCGAATTGGCGCCGGGTCTGTTTGTTTTTCATGCTGTTTACTCCCTTATAGTTGTTCTTCATTGGTTATTGTCTGAAACCTGAATGCAGTGATCTGTCCTTCAGTTCGTGCGGATCGAAATTGGCTTCGACTTGCGCTGCGTGAGCCGGTATTCCCGGCATTACTGGTCCCGGCCTACCCATTGGTTGTGAGATTCCGGCTGCCCGTTTCCTTCCGCCAGTGCCCGAACTTCGTCGAATGCGGAATGGACATGCTTTTGCACCAAGGCCGCCGCCCGGGATTCGTTCCTGTCAGCAATGGCGGCCACGAACTCCTGATGATCACCCAGCGAACGGCGGCGAATGACAGGGGATGAGAAGTACTTCTGCCGCCACTGAAAGCTCATGAGAAACAAAGGCGTGAGCGTTCGAACGATGATGGCATTCTGGCTGGCCGCCGCCATTGCCAGATGAAACTCGACGTCTTCATTGGCGACATTGAGTTCGGCCTGCACCCGACTGTAATAATTGGCGACCAACCCCCGCAACCTGTTGAGATCGGCATCCGTCCTGCGCGCGCATGCGAGGCGGATCGCATGGGTTTCAAATATGACGCGGGCCTCGCTCACATCGCGCATGGTGCGCTCGTCAAACGGCAAATCCAGATTGGCCTGGATGACCAGGGAATCGAGCCCGCTGTCTTCGAGCGCGTTGCGCAGGAAAATACCGGACTTCGGCCGGCGCTCGGTCAGCCGCAGCGCATCAAGAACCGCCAACGCTTCCCGCACCGAACTGCGGGTGACGCCAAAGCGATCTGACAGCTCGCGCTCTGACGGCAGCCGGTCGCCCTTCTGCAATCGATGATGGCGGATGAACTCGATCGTCCGCTTGACCGCTCTCGATCCTTCGCCTGCCTGCTGCGGCACCGTCATTTGATCCTACCAATCTGGTAGGTCCAGATTGGTATATCCCTATAGGTTTGTCCAGCCCGCCCCGCGGGGGGGCATCGGGTTCATTCCCCTAAGAGCAATTCTGGCGGTCAGCCCTTGGCTGCGACCGCCACCAGGCCCGGTACCGGGATGCTGTCCTCAGTGCGCGCCGAGCGATCTTCGAGCACGGATAAATTCAGACCGGCCGCTTCCACCGCTTCGTGCACATGGGCTGCCGCGTGGGCATAGCGCAGCCCTGCGCCGAGAATGACGCCTTCGCCGGCATGCGTCTCGGTCGTGAAGGCGAACAGGCCGCCGGCGGCGAGCACGCGGCTTGATTCCGCCAGCACCGGCGCGAGATCGGCGACATAGATCATCACGTCGGAGGCCAGGATGAGATCGGCGCTGCTGTCAGGCCTCGCGCGCAGACCTTGCACGATGTCGCCGACTTCAAGCTCCGCATAAAAGCCGGTCGAGCGGGCCTTCTCGATCATGCGCGGCGACAGATCGATGCCGATGAAATGATCGACCTCTTTGGCGAACGCCGTCGCGACGAGCCCGGTGCCGCAGCCGAGATCGATGGCGCGCTTGAAGAAGGCGGGCTTGCGGGCGGCCGCGCGCACCGACAGCACCGCCCTGAACAGCAGGTCCGGGCCGCGATAACCGAGATCGTCCACCAGCGCGGAGTTGAACCGCCGCGCGTATTGGTCGAACAGCACCTGCACATAGCCTTGCGGCATCGCGGCCAATGGTTCGGCGCCGAGCCGCATCAGCCGCAGGCGGGCGCCATGACGATCATCCGGATCGCCGTCCCACGCCTTGCGAAACGCCGTGATCGCCGCATCGCGCTCGCCGAGCGTTTCGCGGATGTCGCCGAGCGTGAACCAGGCGGTGACGAAACTCGGCGCCAGATCCGTCGCCTGCAGCAGCAGGTCGGCGGCGCCGGGCAGATCGCCCTTCAATTGCAGGTCGCGCGCAAAATCATAACGGCGATCGGCCATCAGATCGCCGGAGGTCAGAAATATTCGCGTGGGCATGGGCTCTATGGGGCAGGTAAAAATCGGGGCAATACGCCCTATATAACCAAGATGCGTCCACAAGACATCCTGCTGCCAGCTCCCGCCGGTTTGTGCTGCAAGCCGGGCGGCTTCCATATCGACCCGGTTCGATCAGTGGAACGCGCCGTGATCACCCACGGCCATTCCGACCACGCCCGCCCAGGCCATGGCGCGGTTCTGGCGACGCAAGAGACGCTCGACATGATGCGGCTGCGCTATGGCGAGAATTTCGCAGGCTCCACGCAGGCGATCGCCTATGGCGAGGAAATCAGGCTCGGCGACGTCACCGTCAAATTCCATCCCGCCGGTCACGTTCTGGGCTCGGCGCAAATTGCCGTCACCTGCAAGGACACCTGCATCGTCGCCTCGGGTGACTACAAGGACGCTTCGGATCCCACCTGCGCGCCGTTCGAAGTGGTGCCGTGCGACGTCTTCATCACCGAGGCGACGTTCGGCCTGCCGGTGTTTCGCCATGGCAACGCGGCGGATGAGGTAAAGAAGCTATTGGCTTCCGTGGCGCTGTTCCCGGAGCGCGCGCATCTGGTCGGCGCCTACTCGCTCGGCAAGGCGCAGCGCGTGATCGCGCTGCTCCGCGAGGCCGGCTACGACGCGCCGATCTATCTGCATGGCGCGATGGAAGCGATCACGCACTATTATCAAAGCCGCGGCGTCGAACTCGGCGAGCTTCGTCCCGCCAAGGGCGTGAAGAAGGCCGACCTCGCCGGCACCATCACGCTGGCGCCGCCGTCGGCGACATCAGACATCTGGACGCGGCGCTTCCCCGATCCGGTCACCGCGTTCGCCTCGGGCTGGATGCGGGTGCGGGCCCGCGCCCGCCAGCGCGGCATCGAATTGCCGCTGGTGATTTCCGATCACGCCGACTGGGACGGGCTGACCGCGACCATCGAAGCCACCGGCGCCGGCGAAATCTGGGTCACCCACGGCCAGGAAGACGCGCTGGTGCATTGGTGCAAGACCAAGGGCCTCGCCGCGCGGCCGCTCGATCTGGTCGGCTACGGCGACGAGGACGAGCACGAGCCGCCGCCCCCTGAAGGGGCCGAGGCATGAACCGCTTCGCCGAATTGCTGGATCGCCTCGCCTATGAGCCCGGCCGCAACAACAAGCTGCGGCTGCTCACGGCGTATTTTCGCGAGACTGATGATCCCGATCGCGGCTATGCGCTGGCGGCACTGACCGGCGCGCTGTCGTTCAAGCACGCCAAGGCCGGCCTGATCCGCGACCTGATCACCGACCGCGCCGACCCCGTGCTGTTCGGCCTGTCCTATGATTATGTCGGCGATCTCTCCGAGACGGTGGCGCTGATGTGGCCGAAGGCGGCGTTGCCTGGCCATAACAACCCGCCCCCGCCAACCCTTTCCGAAGTCGTCACCACGCTGCGCACCCTCGGCAAGACCGAACTCCCAAAACAGCTCGCGCGCTGGCTCGACGAGTTGGATGAGACCGGCCGCTGGGCGCTGCTAAAGCTCGTCACCGGCGCAATGCGGATCGGCATTTCGGCGCGGCTCGCCAAAACCGCCGCCGCCAACCTCGGGGGCAAGGACGCCCATGACGTCGAGCTGATGTGGCCGGGATTGAGCCCGCCCTATCTCGAAATGTTCGCCTGGCTGGAAGGGCGCAGCGAAAAGCCAGTAAATCGCGATCCGACACCATTCCGACCTGTCATGCTGGCGCATGCGATCGAGGATGCGGATTTTGCCAACCTCGATCCCGCCGACTTCATCGCCGAATGGAAATGGGACGGCATCCGCGTGCAGGCGGTGAGCGGCCGCGACGAGCGCGGCCACATCCAGGCACGGCTTTATTCGCGCACCGGCGAGGACATCACCAAGAGTTTCCCGGACCTCGTGCCGGCGCTGCATCTGCAAGGATCTTCAAGTTTCGCCATCGACGGCGAATTGCTGGTTCTGCGCGAGGGCCGCGTGCAGACGTTCAACGTGCTGCAGCAGCGCCTCAACCGCAAAGTCGTCTCGCCAAAACTGATCAAGGAGTATCCGATCCATCTGCGCGCCTATGACCTGCTCGGCGACGACGAGAACGATTTGCGCGAGCTGCCGTTCGTCGAGCGCCGCGCGCGGCTGGAGGCGTTCGTCAAAAAGCTTGACGATGCCAGGATTGACCTATCGCCGACGGTCGCCTTTGACAGTTGGGACGCGCTGACGGCGGCGCGCGCCGATCCGGCCCAAGCCGGCGCCGGCGAGGATGCCGACGCCGTCGAGGGCGTGATGCTGAAGCGCCGCGATGCGGCCTATCTGCCGGGCCGCCCCAAGGGCCAATGGTGGAAGTGGAAGCGCGACCCGCATCTGATCGACGCTGTCCTGATGTATGCGCAGCGCGGCCACGGCAAGCGCTCGTCCTATTATTCGGACTACACGTTCGGCGTCTGGACCTCGGGCGAGGACGGCGAACAGCTGGTGCCGGTCGGCAAGGCCTATTTCGGGTTCACCGACGAGGAACTGCTGCAGATCGACCGCTTCGTCCGCCGCAACACCACCGAAAAATTCGGGCCCGTGCGGCACGTCGTGCACGAACCCGACCAGGGACTGGTGCTGGAAGTCGCCTTCGAGGGGCTGGCGCGCTCGCCGCGGCACAAATCCGGCGTCGCGATGCGGTTTCCGCGCATCAGCCGGCTGCGCTGGGACAAGCCGCCGCGCGAGGCCGACCGGCTGGAAACGCTGGAGCGGATGCTGAAGAGTGACGCCAGCATTACCGCAGCGTAATCCCCCAGCCCATTGACGTCTGAAGGCGGGTTCCCCATTTGCTGTCCGCTATAGTAGATACTTGTTTGACGCGTTTTCTTCATGCGAACCGGTATCCAGTTCGCTCGAAAACGCTACAATGCGCGGGCGTGACCCGCAGGAGAGCTGAGATGCCCAACGACGTCAGGGATTTGCCGGCCAGCAATGATGGCCTCAACCGCTTTCTCGGCGGCTCGCCGCTGGCGGTGGCATTCCGGCTGATCCTGCTGTCGGTTCTGGTCGGCGTGGTTCTCGCCGCCGTTGGCTTCGATCCCTGGAATATCCTGCACAGCATCCGCATGCTGTTCCAGCGGCTCTGGGATCTCGGCTTTGACGCCATCAACTGGCTGTGGCGCTACTTCCTGCTCGGCGCCGTGATCGTGATTCCGATCTGGCTGTTGTCGCGGCTGTTCGGCAGCCCGCGCGGGCGCTAAATCTCCTCGCCAAGGGACCGCAGCCGATGCAACTGCAATTTATCGGCTGCGGCGACGCACTTGGCTCCGGCGGACGCGCCAACACCTGCTTCCATGTCACCGGCGCCAGCGTCAATTTCCTGATCGATTGCGGCGCCTCGTCCCTGCCGGCGTTGAAGCGGCTCGGTGTCATCAGCGACGGCATCGACCTGATCCTGATCACGCATTTCCACGCCGACCATTTTGGCGGATTGCCGTTCTTCCTGCTCGATACGCAGTTCACCCGCCGCACCCGTCCGCTCGTCATCGCCGGTCCGCAGGGAATCGAGACCCGGTTGACGCAATTGATGGAGGCGATGTTCGAGCATTCCTCAAAAACGAAGCAGCGCTTCGAACTCTCCGTCGTCGCGCTCGATCCCGAAGAAAGCCGCAGCTTCGGCGCGGTCAAGGTGACGCCTTATCCTGTCGTGCACGGCGAATCCGGTGGACCATTCCTGGCCTACCGCATCGAGGCCGAGGGCCGTGTCATCGCCTATAGCGCCGACACCGAGTGGACGGAAACGTTGATCCCGGCCGCGCGCGATTCCGACCTGTTCGTTGCCGAGGCGTACTATTACGACAGGGTTGTCAAAAACCACCTCAGCCTGAAAACGCTGGAAGCCCATCTGCCCGAGATCAACGCCAGGCGGTTGATCCTGACGCATATGAGCGACGACATGCTGGGGCGGCTGGGTTCGCTTTCCTACTCCACCGCAAGCGACGGTCTGGTGGTCGAGCTGTAAGCATGCATTCGCCGGCCGCTCCCTCGAAAGTCACGACGGCACAAATGTTTGCCATCGCGGGTCCCGCGATGATCGCGAACCTGACGACGCCGCTGATCGGCATCGTCTCGACCACGGCGATCGGGCGGCTCGGCGATGCCACGCTGCTCGGCGGTGTGGCGGTCGCCTCCGTGCTGTTCGACTGCCTGTTCTGGCTGTTCGGATTCCTGCGCATGAGCACGGTCGCGTTTACAGCGCAGTCGCTCGGCGCCGGCGACACCCAGGAATTACGCGCCATCCTGCTGCGCGGCTTCATCGCCGCAGGGCTGGTCGGCGCCGCGCTCATCCTGCTGCAGATCCCGCTCGCCAGCCTCCTGCTGGAGGCGATGGGCGGCAGCGAAGGCGTCACCCGCGCGGCGAAAACCTATTTCACGATCCGGATCTGGTCGGCGCCGCTGGCGCTCGGCAATTATGTCATGCTGGGCTGGCTGATCGGACAGGCCCGCGCCAAACTGGCGCTCGGCACGCAGATCACCATCAACCTGATCAACGCGGCAGCGACCGCGCTCCTGGTGCTGGTGCTCGACCTCGGCATTGCCGGCGCGGCGATCGCGGCCGTGATCGCGGAAGCGGCCGGGCTCCTGCTCGGCATTATGATCGCGCGGCGTCTTTCCCATGGGCAACCGGCCATCTCGCGCGCGACGCTGCTTGACCGCACCAAACTGATGCGGTTGCTGGCGGTCAACCGTGACATCCTGATTCGCACCGCGGCGTTGATCGCGGCCTTCCTGTTCTTCACCGCGCAGGGAGCCCGCGCCGGCGACCTGACGCTCGCGGCCAATGCGGTGTTGAACAATTTCCTGATGATCAGCGCCTTCTTCCTCGACGGCCTTGCCAACGCCGCCGAACAGCTCTGCGGCCGCGCCTATGGCGCCCGCGACCGAAGCGGATTTGCCGGCGCGGTCAAACTGGTCGTGGTCTGGGGCTTTGGCTTTGCGCTCGCCGTCGCCGCCGTCTTCGCTCTGTTCGGCCCTTCCCTGATCGACATCATGACGGCGAGCGCCGACGTGCGGCGCATCGCGCGCGATTATCTGCCGTTCGTGATCTTCGCGCCGCTGCTCGGCGTGTTCGCCTTCGCCTTTGACGGGGTCTATATCGGCGCGACCTGGGCACGCGACATGCGCAACCTGATGCTGCTGTCGCTCCTGATCTTCCTTGGCGCGTGGCTGGCGCTGCGATCGTTCGGCAATGCCGGGCTGTGGGGCGCGCTACTGGTGCATTACGCCGCCCGCGGCGGCCTGGAAGCGCTGCGTTATCCGGCGCTGTTGAAGAGGTCGTTCGAGGAGTGAGGTCTTTCTTCCCCCTCGCCCCGCTCTTGCGGGGAGAGGGTTGGGGTGAGGGGCTCTATCCACGAGTGAGGTCGACGATGGTCCGGTACCCCCTCACCCGGATCGCAAGTGCGATCCGACCTCTCCCCGCAAGCGGGGAGAGGTAAAGAGAACGCCCGCTACTGCACCGGCCATTCCTCGGCGGTGATCGTGGCGGCATCGGCGCCGACGATTTCCGCCAGCGAGTCGCGGCCGGTGCGCAGCAAGGTCGAGGACAGATCGCTCTTGATGTCCTCGACCAGCCCGAGGCCCTTGTAGATCAGCGACGAGTAGAGCTGGATCAGGCTGGCACCGGCGCGGATCTTGGTCAGCGCGGCACCTCCGCTATCGATGCCGCCGACCCCGATCAGCGGGAAGGCGCCTTCGGCACGCACATACGTTTCCGCCACCATCCGCGTCGACAGCCGAAACAGCGGCCGTCCCGACAGGCCGCCCTGCTCCTTGGCACGACCCGATTCGCGCAACGTCGAGGGCCGCGCCAGCGTGGTGTTGGCCACAACCATGCCGTCGACCCGGCGCGAGCGCGCGATGTGCACGACGTCGTCGAGTTCAGCCAGACTCAAATCCGGCGCGATCTTGAGCAGCACCGGGGAATCGCCGGCATTCTTGCGCACCCGCTCGCGCGCATCGATCACCCGGGCGAGGAGATCGTCGAGCGCGGCCGATTGCTGCAGATTGCGCAGACCCGGCGTGTTCGGCGAGGAGACGTTGACGGTGAAATAGCTCGCGACCGGCGCAAAGGTCTCGATCAGCTTGACGTAATCGGCGGTACGGTCGGCCGAATCCTTGTTGGCTCCGACATTGACGCCGACGATGCCGGCAAGATGCGCGCGCGAGGCGAGCCGCCGCAGCACAACTTCCGCCCCGTCATTGTTGAAACCCATCCGGTTGATCACAGCCTCGTCGCGCTCCATCCGGAACAGCCGCGGCCGCGGATTGCCGACTTGCGGTTTGGGCGTCACCGAGCCGATCTCGACGAATCCAAATCCCAGCCGCAGCAGCGCGTCGGGCGCCTCCGCGCTCTTGTCGAAGCCCGCGGCCATCCCGATCGGATTGGGAAAGTTGAGGCCGAAGGCGCGCACCGCCAGCTTCGAATCGTCCGGCTTCGAGCGGATCGGCGGCAGCAGCCGCAGGCCCTGGATGGCCATGCGATGCGCATCCTCCGGATCGAACCAGCGCAGCAGCGGCAGTGAAAAGGCGTCGAAGGCGCGGATCACGGCGCAAGCTCCGGTATGTCATGATGGCCGTCGGACCGCGCCCGCATGTCAAGGATGGCGGTGACGGCGCCGAGATCGAGTTCGCCATAGAGATGCGGGAACAATTCGTCGTTGCGCGAGGGCTCCCAGCGCAATTCATCCCCGAGCGCATCGGCGTCGACGGCGATCAAAAACAGCCCGGTCTGGCCGAAATAATGTTTCCGCGCGGTTTCGGCGACCTGGGAGGCTGTGGAAAAATGGATGTAGCCGTCGCGCAGATCGTCCGCGCTGCCCCGATAGACGCCTTGCCGCTCGGCCTCGCGCCAGGCCGAGGCGGAGCTGATTTTGTAGATCGTGGGCACTCGCCGGCATTCCCTGTTTGTCGTTGAGTCTCTTGGGATTTTTC
Source organism: Bradyrhizobium sp. AUGA SZCCT0177 (assembly GCF_018130125.1). Taxonomy (NCBI): domain Bacteria; kingdom Pseudomonadati; phylum Pseudomonadota; class Alphaproteobacteria; order Hyphomicrobiales; family Nitrobacteraceae; genus Bradyrhizobium; species Bradyrhizobium sp. AUGA SZCCT0177. The sequence goes on from NZ_JAFCMA010000012.1 coordinate 177,769, forward strand.
CCGGGATTCCGGGTCGGGCGCCGACCGTAAAGGCGGCTGGGGCTGAACTCAAGCGCCGCCGCGCCGTCCGACCAGCATGGAATTTGCGGAAACCCCGCGTTTCAGGCAATAATTCCTAAACCCGACTTTGAGTGATCCCATGGCCAAACCATCCAAAGCCCGCATTCTCACCCACGGCCAGGTCTGGACCGCGCTCGACCGGCTCGCCGAGCGCGCCGGGCTGTCGCCCTCGGGCCTCGCCAAGCGCTCCGGCCTCGACCCCACCACCTTCAACAAATCCAAGCGCATCACGGGCGACGGCCGCGAACGCTGGCCCTCGACCGAATCGGTCTCCAAGGCGCTGGCCGCCACCAATTCCTCGATCGACACGTTTGTGCAGCTGATCGGCGACGGCGCGCGCAGCCAACAATCCGTGCCGATGCTCGCCTTTGCCCAAGCCGGCAGCGGCGGCCATTTCGACGACAGCGGTTTTCCCGCCGGCAAGGGCTGGGACGAGGTGGCGCTGCCCGCCGCGGACGACGAGCACGCCTATGCGCTGGAAATATCCGGCGATTCGATGAAGCCCGCCTACCGCGACGGCGACATCATCGTGGTCTCGCCGGGGACACCGATCCGGCGCGGCGACCGCGTGGTGGTGAAGACGAGCGACGGCGAGGTGATGGTGAAGGAATTGAAGCGCCGCACCACCAGGACGCTGGAGCTGCAATCGCTCAACCCGGCGCAGGCCGACCGCGCGCTCGACGCCGACGACGTCGAATGGATCGCGCGGATCGTATGGGCGAGCCAGTAGGGTTGTCCCCGGCTCCGGATATCCTGCAGGACCTGCTGGAAGATTCGCTCAACGTCGTTTTGTGCGGGATGGCTGCGGGGACGGCATCCGCAAAAGCCAGGGCTTACTACGCGCACAAGCAGAACAAGTTCTGGAAGATTCTCTACGAGACCGGGCTGACACCGGCGCGGCTGCAGCCGCACCAGTACCGCGATCTGCTGCAGCATCAGATCGGACTCACTGATCTCGTGAAGACGCACTCGGGAATGGATCACCAGATCCCGCTATCCGAATTGCGACTGGATGCGCGATCTCGCCTGAGCAATTCGGTTGCGGCATTCCGGCCGAAATTCCTGGCGTTCACGAGCAAGGCGGCCGGACAGGGGTTTCTCGGCGGCAAGCGCGAATACGGCGAGCAGGCTGAGCGGATCGCCGACACCAGGATCTGGATCCTGCCCTCCACGTCAGGCGCCGCGAATGGAAGCTGGCGGCCGGAAGTGTGGCACGCGTTTGCGGATCGGGTGCGGGCTTAATGCTGTCATTGCCGGGCTTGACCCGGCAATCCATCAAACGAAGACTCTTGCGAAGCGAGATGGATGCGCGGGTCAAGCCCGCGCATGACAAAAGAGCTACGTCGCGTAATCCGGCTCCTTGCGATCAAGCATGCGCTTTAGCGCATCGAAGTGCCGCTGTGCCGGGGTCGGTCCCTTGTAGAGACGCTCGTCCTTGTATTCGCGCTGGGTCTTCTCCACCACGGGCGCGGGAAGCTGCTTCAGCTTCTGCCCGGTCCACATCGCGTAGATCTGCACCTGCGCGGCGCGCTCGACGTAATAGAGCATGTCGTAGGCCTCGGCGACGGTCGCACCGACCGTCGAGATACCGTGATTGGCCATGAACAGCACCTGCTTGTCGCCGATCACCTTCGCAAGGCGGGCGCCCTCGGCGGGATCGACGGCCGGGCCGGTATATTCGTCGTCATAGGCGATGGCGCCTGACAGACCGACCTCGGTCTGGCCGATCTCCTTGATGCGGGGATCATCGAGGCGCGTCAGCGCGCTGGCATAGGGCATGTGGGTGTGAAACACCGCTTTGGCCTGCGGCAGCGCCTTGTGGATCGGGGCGTGGATGCAATAGCAGGAGCGCTCGACCTCGCCCTCGCCGCGCTTGACCTCGCCGTCATCGATGCCGACTTCCATGAAGGACGAGGCCGTCACCTCGGACCAATGCATGCCGAACGGGATCTGGTAGTAGCGGTCGCTGCGGCCCGGCACCGTGTAGGTCAGATGGTTGAAGATGCCTTCGGAAAAACCCTGGTTGAAGGCGAGACGATGCGCGGCCGCCAGATCGACCCGCGCCTGCCATTCCTCGGCGCTGCTGTCATTGAGCATGTTCGGCGAAACCAACTGCATACGTCTGCTCCCATTGTTGCCCGCCCCTCGACGGGGGCTTGATGGCGGATAGTGTAGCGCAATTCGGTGCAGGCAGCGGTTGAAATCGCGGCGGGCCTGCCATCTGGATTTGCGGCTCCTTCTTCCCTTCTCCCCTTGTGGGAGAAGGTGGCATAGGCGGCCTTCGGCCGCCGTTCTTAGAACGCCGATGCTTCGCATCGGCTATGGCGCCGGATGAGGGGTCTGTATCCGCATCTCGAAATCTTACCGTGAGGAGGGAACCCCTCATTCGTCTCGCCGCCGCTTCGCGTCAGCGATCCACCTTCTCCCACAAGGGGAGAAGGAAGAAAGCGCGCAAGCAGCTGCTACGCCGACCTTGCCAGCGCGCCGTCGATCATCGCCACGGCGTTGGCCAGACCATACACCGCGACGAACGAGCCGAAGCGCGGGCCTTTTTCCTGACCGAGCAGCACCTGATAGAGCATGTTGAACCAGTCGAGCGAGACGCCCGGCCTGCCATCCTTGCCCTTCTTGACGAGATCGAGGAACGGCTCGCGGCGGCCGATCTCGTAGACCACGTTCTGGATCTCTTCCGCCGTCGACGTCGACGGCAATTGCGACAGCGCGTCGCGCAGATCCTGCAACGCGACCCGCTCACCATCGGTCGGCTCACGGAATTTTTTGGTCGGCGCCACGAAGTCGCGATAATAATTGATGGCGTAGCCAACCAACGCGTCGAGCTTCGGATGCGTCTGCGGCGTCACGCCGGGACGATAGCGTCCAATAAAACCCCACAGCGTTTCGGCGTTCTCCGCATTCGACGACGACACCAGCGTCAGCAACAGCTGAAACGTGACCGGCATATCCGCCTTCGGCGGCTGGCCGGCATGGATGTGCCAGACCGGATTTTGGAGCTGCTGCTTGGCGTCCTGCCGCGGCAAGCCGTCGAGGAACTGCTGATAGTCATCGACCATGCGCGGGATCACGTCGAAATGCAGCCGCTTCGCCGCCTTCGGCTCGCGATACATGAACAGCGACAGCGATTCCGGCGACGCATAGCGCAGCCATTCGTCGATCGTGAGCCCGTTGCCCTTCGACTTGGAAATCTTCTGGCCCTGCTCGTCGAGGAAGAGTTCGTAATTGAAGCCTTCGGGCGGCGAGGCGCCGAGCGCCCGAGTGATCTGGCCCGACAGCTTCACCGAGTCGATCAGATCCTTGCCGGCCATCTCGTAGTCGACGCCGAGCGCGACCCAGCGCATCGCCCAGTCGGCCTTCCATTGACACTTCACATTGCCGCCGGTGACGGGGGTTTCGACCTCCTCGCCGCTGTCGGGGTCGACATAGGTGATCGTGCCGGCGGCAATGTCGCGGCGGATCATCGGCACCTGCAGCACGACGCCTGATGTCTTGCTGATGGGCAGGAACGGGGAATAGGTGGCGCGCCGGTCCGGCCCCAGCGTCGGCAGGATGATCGCCATGACCTTGTCGTAGGCGGCGAGCATCTTGAGCAGCGTCGCGTCAAAGCGGCCGGATGTGTAGTAGTCGGTCGAGCTGGCAAACTCGTAGTCGAAGCCGAAATGATCGAGGAACGCGCGCAGCCGCGCGTTGTTGGCGGCGCCGAACGAGGGGTGTTCGTTCGAGAACGGATCCGGCACGCGCGTCAGCGGCTTGCCGAGATGAGCCGCCATCATGTCGCGATTGGGGACGTTGTCCGGCACCTTGCGCAGGCCGTCCATGTCGTCGGAGAACGCCAGCAGTCTGGTCTTGATCTTGTCCTCGGTCAGCACGCGAAAGGCATGACGCACCATGGTGGTGCGCGCGACCTCGCCGAAGGTGCCGATATGCGGCAGCCCCGACGGGCCGTAGCCGGTCTCGAACAGCACCTCGTCCTTCGGGGTCTTTTTCAGCCGCGCGACAATCGCTTTCGCCTGCTCGAACGGCCAGGCGTTGGATTGTTCGGCGAGCGCGCGCAAATCGCTCGGGTTGGCGGCAAGGTCGATGGTGGACATCAGAGGTCTCCGGGGCCGCGGAAACTAGCGCTTCCGTGGCAAATTGCAAAATGACGGAGTCTGCGACTCCGTCAAAACGGACTGATCGAGAAATAACGCAGCCACAAATCGGTATAGCGGCCTTTTTCCCAGAGCCGGAACAGCGCCCAGTTAAGCGACTGCCGCAGCAGATCGTTGCCCTTGCGGACCGCGATGCCGATGCCCTCGCCGAAATAGCGGCTCTCGACGAACGGTCCGCCCGAGAAGGCGCAGCATTCGGCTGAATCGGTGCCGTTGATCCAGAACGCCAGCGCGATCGCATCGCCGAAGATGAAATCGACCTCGCTCCGCCGCAGCGCCAGCCGCAGCGCCTCGTCATTGGGGTACGATTTGATCTCGGCGTCGGTGAACATCGCCTTCAGATAGGCCTCATGCGAAGTGCCGCCGATGGCGCCGATTTTCTTGCCTTCGAGATATTCGGGACGCACCTCCGGCATCACGGCGTCGCGCCGCGACACGAAGCGCGCCGGCGCGCGGTAATAGGGATCGGTGAAATCGATGCGGGCGCGCAATTGCGGCGTCACCGCCATCGACGCGATGATGGCGTCGCCGCGGTTGCTGGTGATGGCGTCGATCAGGGTCTCGAACCGGCGCATCTGGATGGTGCAGGTGACCTTGATCTCGTCGCACAGCGCGCGCGCCAGATCGACGTTGAAGCCGGCCGGATTGCCGTCGGGGCCGGTGAAGTTGAACGGCGGATAGTCGGTTTCGGTCAGGAACCGGATCACGGTCAGGCGCGACAAATCGGGCCGGTCCGGACGCCGCCTCGGGTCCCAGAAGCCTGGCACCGCCTGCGGCGCCGCCTCGACCGCGGGCCGGGGCGCGGTTTGTGCGGACGCCTCACCGGGCAGCAAAACGGCCAGCGCAGCCGCGATCGTCATCCCGGTCAGCAAGCTGCGGACGGATTTTGGCAATCTGGCGCTTTGTAACAAGGCTGGCTGGTGGGGCATTGCCGGCGTTTTGTTGTGGAATTGGATGGCCTTATAGACCATCCGGCATCCGATGCGAGGCCGTTTTGCGGGGCTTTGGTACGGCTCAGAGGTATTTCTTCAGATCGGTCGCGGCTTCCTGGGGCGTCCGTTTCAGGTTGAACGGCGAGACGAAGCGGCCGTCGCGATCCATCAAATAGATCAGCGCCGTGTGGTCCATGGTGTAATCGCCGTCCTTGAGCGGGACCTTCTTGGAATAAACCCGGTAGGCCGACAGCACCTTGGACACCGCCTCGGGGTTGCCGGTCAGGCCCTTCAGATGCGGGTCGAAGCTGGAGAGATATTCCTTCATCGCGGCCGCGGTGTCGCGCTCCGGATCGACCGAGACGAAAAAGGCGTTGACCCGGTCGGCATCCTTGCCCATCGCCTTCAGCACTTCGGAAATCTCGAACAGCGCGGTCGGGCACACATCGGGGCAATGGGTGAAGCCGAAGAAGATCAGCGTCGGCCGGCCCTTGAGATCCCTGTCCGTCACGGTCTGGCCGGCCTGGTCGGTCAGTTGAAACGGCCCGCCGATCGCGGCCGGCGCCGTGACGGTGCGCAGGCCGCCGAGCGCCCACAACATGATCAGGAGGCCAACCAGCAGGCTGACGGCAAAGGATGCGACAATCACCAGCGGTCGGATGCTCCGGTCCATGCAAGAATTCCCCAAGAACTTTCTATGTCCGGATCAGAAGCAGGCCGAAATACCGGCGGCGATCATTTCAAAAAACACCGTGGTCCCGTAATGGAACCAGAGCGCCGCGGCGCCGCACACGGCCAGCCCGCCGAGGCTGGCGGCGCCCCAGACGATCGCGGACGCCACCCTGCCCTGCGGCCGGGGTGCCGCGATCATCCCATGCTGGGTGGAAATCGGCTGAACCATGGGGTTCAGATAGGGCCAGTTCCAGGGCCAGGCAAGCGCCATGGCCGCGCAGCCGATCACGTCATGCGGAGGAATATCTGCCGTTTCAGCGCGACGCCGGGGCGATCGCAGTGCGACGCTAAGGCGATCGCGGTGCGACGCCGGGATCTCAGCGAAACGCCGGGCGATCTCAGCGAGACGCGGGCTTGATCGCGGACGCCTGGGCGTCGAGATAGCAGGGCTTGAACATCGCCTGCAATTGCTTGCCGCGCAGGAAGATCATGCGCTGGGTCAAGCCGCCGCGCTGGGCGATCCAGCGCCGGATTGGTGTCGGGTACATCGAATACAGCATCTGGGTGGCTTCGGCGTTGGTGATCGCCCGGCCGTTGGCGCCGAAATCCCAGGCGGCATGGAAACCGAGATTGGCGTGCGAGGTGACGCAGATCTTGTCGTGGGGAACGGCACCGAGAACGATGGTGCAGGCCGAGGCGCACAGGCCGTCGATGATGACCATCTCGCCGGAACTCCGCAGGCCCTGGTATTTATCGACATAGGTGCCTATCCGGCCGCCGCGATCGTCGGCGATCCGGACCACCGCCTGGCTCGATACAACCCCTGCCAGCAGCAGCACCGCCGCAAGCAACCCCGTCGCCAGCTTCATATCCCAGCCCCAGTCCTGAAACGTCGAACCCGAATCTGATTGTCTTAGTGATGCAAGACTTCGCGAGCGTCGTTCGAGACCGTGATTTTGTCTAGGCGGCTGGAGCCGCTCAAAACAAATTCAAATTAAGTGTTGCAGTAGCGCTGCACCCGAAGAACGAAAAGGTCCCAAACTGGAACAAGTTAACGTTTCCACGGTGGCAGCTTCGCCACAGGCAAGCGGCATTTGCCGTTGACCGCGCGCTGGATGGCGTGGCTTGAATCAACATCGGAGCGTTTTCCAGCGAAGTGGGCACCGGTTCGCGCGAAGAAAACGCGTCAAAGCAACAAACAGAGCCCCTTTCCGATTTCAATCGGAAGGGGGCTCTGGGCTGGGGAGGACATGGATGGCAGAGGACGCGGACGTAATCGTGGTCGGCGGCGGGCTGGCCGGCCTGGTCGCGGCATGTGAAATCGCCGACGCCGGCAAGCGCGTCATCGTGATCGACCAGGAGGGCGAACAGAGCCTTGGCGGTCAGGCGTTCTGGTCGTTCGGCGGCCTGTTCCTGGTCGACAGCCCCGAACAGCGCCGGCTCGGCATCAAGGACAGCTACGATCTGGCGCTGCAGGACTGGATCGGCACCGCGGGCTTCGACCGCGACGAGGATCTCTGGCCGAAGAAGTGGGCGGAGGCCTATGTCGCGTTCGCTACGGCTGAGAAGCGCGACTGGCTGCGCGCGATGGGCCACCGTATTTTTCCCGTGGTCGGCTGGGCCGAACGCGGCGGCTATGACGCGATGGGGCACGGCAATTCGGTGCCGCGCTTTCATGTCACCTGGGGCACCGGCCCGGGCATCGTCGAGCCGTTCGAGCGGCGGGCGCGCGAGGCGCAGAAGAGCGGCCGGCTGACTTTCAGGTTCCGCCACCGCGTCGATGGCCTCAGTATCACCAACGGCACCGTCGACGGCGTCAGCGGGGCGATCCTCGAACCCACCAATGTCGAACGCGGCCAGAGCAGTTCGCGCCAGGTCACCGGCGATTTTAGCTTTCGAGCCCAGGCAGTGATCGTTGCCTCCGGCGGCATCGGCGGCAATCACGATCTGGTCCGGCAGAACTGGCCGAAGCGCCTCGGCGCGCCGCCGAAATTCATGATCTCCGGCGTGCCCGAACATGTCGACGGCAGGATGATCGGGATCACCGAGGCTGCCGGCGCGCGGCTGATCAACCGCGACCGGATGTGGCATTACGTCGAGGGTATCAGGAACTGGTCGCCGATCTGGCCGCGCCACGGCATTCGCATCCTGCCCGGCCCGTCATCGCTGTGGTTCGACGCCACGGGAAAACGGCTGCCCGCGCCGCTGTTTCCCGGCTCCGACACGCTCGGCCAGCTGCACTACATCATGTCGACGGGTTACGATTATTCCTGGTTCATCCTGACCCAGAGCATCATCAAGAAGGAGTTCGCACTCTCCGGCTCGGAACAGAACCCCGACCTCACCGGCAAGAGTTGGCGCATGACCATCAAGCGCGCCACCAACAAGGGCGCACCCGCGCCGGTGGAAGCATTCAAGCAAAAAGGCGCCGACTTCATCGTCCGCGATAATCTCGCCGACCTCGTCAGCGCCATGAACGCGCTCAGTGGCGACAATCTGCTGCAGCTCGATCACATCAAGCGTCAGATCGAGGCGCGCGACCGCGAGATGACGAATCCCTACGTCAAGGATGCGCAGGTGATGAACATCCACAATGCGCGGCGCTATATCGGCGACAAACTGATCCGCACCGCCAAACCGCATCGCATCCTCGACCCCGAGCATGGCCCGCTGATCGCGGTGAAACTCAATATCCTGACCCGCAAGACGCTCGGCGGCTTCGAGACCGATCTCGACTCCCGCGTGTTCGGCACAGGCGGCGAAATCATCAAGGGGCTGTACGCCGTCGGCGAAGCCGCCGGTTTCGGAGGCGGCGGCGTGCACGGCTATCGCTCGCTGGAGGGCACGTTCCTCGGCGGGTGCCTGTTTTCGGGGCGCAATGCGGGACGCGCGGCGGCGAAGGCGGCCGGCTGACAAGGCCGCAGGATACCTGGGCGATCGAAGCAGTTGCTGCGGCCGTTCCGGCCTACTTGCGCGGGGGATACTTGCCATGATGCCGAAGATCATATGGGCTCTGTCCATCGCGGCCGCTGTGATGGCCGGGAGCGACGTCCCCGCCCGCGCCCAGGCCAACGCCGCCGCGCCGGCGCCGTCACCCGTCAAACTCGAGCGCCTGTCGCAATTTTTCGAAAACGAAGTGACTACCGGAAAGCTTCCCGGCGCTGTCGTGCTGATCCAGCAGCATGGGGTGCCCGTCTATCTCAAGAGTTTCGGCGTTCGGGATGTCGCGACCAAACTGCCGATGACGCCGGACACGATCTTTGCCATCCATTCGATGACCAAGCCGATCACCAGCCTGGCGGCGATGATGCTGATCGACGAAGGAAAACTGGCGCTGGCCGACCCGGTGTCCCGATACATTCCGGCATTTGCCGACACGAAAGTCGGTGTGGAATCCAAACCGAAGGACGGCAACCCGATCCTGGAACTCGTGCCGCCGATCCGGCCGGTGACGATCGAGGACCTGCTCCGGCATACGTCGGGTATTACCTATGAATACATTGGCAGCGAATTGATCATGAAGACGTATACGGACGCCAACATCTTTGAGGGACATTTCAACAACACGGAGTTTGCCGAGCGCATTGCCCGACTGCCCTTGGCGAGACAGCCCGGCACACTCTGGCGCTACGGCCATTCCACCGACGTTCTCGGACGCGTCATCGAAATTGTCTCCGGCAAATCGCTGTACCACTTCCTGAAAGAGCGCATTCTCGATCCGCTTGGCATGACCAGCACGAAGTTCGTGCTGCAGGGCGCGGCTGAAGCGGCGCGCATGGCCGAGCCGCTGCCGGACGATACCGTCCTGCGTATGTCGGGGGAGGAACGGCGCAGGCACGCCGAATGGGAGTCAGCCGGCGGCGGCCTGCTTTCGACCATCACGGATTATGCACGATTTGCGCAGATGCTGCTGGGCGGCGGAAAGCTGGACGGCAAGCAGTATCTCAGCCCGGCCGCGTTCAAGCAGATGACGTCAGACCAGATCGGACCGGGCTCCGGCGTCGGACGGGATTACTATTATTTTCCCGGCGACGGTTTTGGTTACGGTTATGGCCTTGCAGTTCGCGTGGAGCCGGGAAATGCGAAGCCGCCGCCGGCAGGCTCGATCGGCGAACTGAAGTGGGATAGCGGCAGCGGAACATACTTCGGCGTCGATCCCAAACTGGACATGGTCTACATCCTCATGGAGCAGACCCAGCTGGAGCGCTCACGCATCACCCCGGCCTTCAAGGCGCTGGTGTATGACGCGTTCGAAAAATAAGTGACCTCAGCGGCGAAGCAGTGAGCTGATCGCCAGCAGAACTCACCGCGCCTATCCGGCGACGCCGTCCCACAGCAATTTCAAGGCCGTGACGACCAGCAGCGCGTAACAAGCGCGGTAGAGCTGCACCTGGTCGAGGCGCTGATGCAACCGCCAGCCGGTCCAGACGCCGGCAAAGGCGACGGGTATGCCAAGCAGCATCATCGTCACCAGGGCCTGCGAGAGATGCCCGATCAGCAGCCAGGGCCCGACCTTGATGAGGTTGCCGACGGTGAAGAACATGCTCGTCGTGCCGGCATACATCGGCTTGGAGAGCCCGAGCGGCAGCAGGTACATCGCCAGCGGCGGGCCGCCGGAATGGGCGACCATCGTCGTCACGCCCGACGCGCCGCCGGCCAGCAGCGCCGTGGCCGGCGAACGCGGCCGCACCGAGACGCCGGCGCCGCCGCGCAGCCACAAGCCAGCAAACACCAGGGTGATAAGCGCCATCACGATCTCGATCGCGTGGCGGTCGAGATCCCTGAGCACGAAGAAGCCGACGCCGATGCCGACCAGAAGACCCGGCAACAAAATCGAGAGGTCCGGCTTCGACCACGTCGACGGCTTCCAGTAGCGCAGCGCGAAGACATCCATCGCCACGAACAGCGGGGCCAGCATCGTGCCCGCATCGATCGGGTCCATCACCAAGGCCAGCAGCGGAATGCCGATGATCGCGAAGCCACCGCCGAAAGCGCCCTTCATGAAGCCGATCACGAAGATTCCGGTCGCGGCAACGCAAAGTGTCGCTGGCTCAATCGTCATGAAGAATCCGGTGCGGACATCGATCCTCCACCATCGATCACCTGACTTTTTGCGTTGCAATCGGACAATTGCACTCCGTGCAATATCGTCGGCCGCCCGCAGCGCTCCGGCAAAGCCAAACCAACCCGGCTTTAAGTTGGATTCCCCGATACGTGACAATTTGAGCGGCCTTCATTGCCAAGAACGCAGTAGCCGATCGCGCCCCGGCGCGCTAAGGAGGCGCGCCACTTTAAAAAACGGAGAACACCATGTCAGTCCAGCGCTTCGAAACCGGCCCGCGCATGAGCCAGGTCGTCGTCCACGGCAACACCGTCTATCTCGCGGGCGTCGTCGCCAACAATGCAGCCGGCGAAAGCGTGACCAAGCAGACGCAGGACGTGCTCAAGACCATCGACGGCCATCTCGCTAAGGCCGGGACCGACAAGTCGAAGCTTCTGTCGGCCACGATCTACATCACCGACATGAAAACCTTCCCGGAAATGAACGCGGTGTGGGACGGCTGGGTGTCGGCGGGCAACACCCCGGCGCGCGCCACGGTCGAGGCCCAATTGGCGTCCCCGCAATACAACGTCGAGATCATGGTGGTTGCGGCGAAGTGATTTTTCGCGGCGCGAGGGTTTGCCTGCCCTCGCGCCGTACCTTTCCTTGATCCGTATCTCAATGACCGCGTTTCCTTGACCTCTGAGGTAATCGAAACACGCGCGCGAACCTTCGATAAAGGGTCAGCCGATCCATTCGGCCGCAACGAAGGAGAGCCCCATGACCGACGCGCAGACCATTGCCAACAATTACATCGATTTGTGGAACGAGCGGACCCCGGCCCGCCGCCGCGAGATCCTCAGCCAAAACTGGGCCAGAGACGCCCGCTATGTCGATCCCTTGATGAGCGGCGACGGCCATGACGGCGTCGATGCGCTGATCGCAGGCGTGCAGCAGCGGTTTCCGGATTTCAAATTCAAGCTGATCGGCGAGCCCAATGGGTACGGCGACCACGTCCGGTTCTGTTGGGGCCTCGGCCCCGACGGCGCTGACAGCCCGATCAAGGGCACGGATTTCGCCGTGCTGAGCGACGGCCGCATCCGCAGCATCACCGGCTTCCTCGATCAGGTGCCGGCGGGCGCGTGAGCGAAAGGCTGTGCGGCTGCCTGGGTAATCCCAGGTAGCCGCCGACGCGCCCCAAATTATTTCGGGAACCTCTTGGCCTTTGCCGCATCCAACCCCAATACATTGCTATTGGTGGAACCATCATGCGTCAGGCCCACACGCCTCATATTCCGCGCGTCGACACTGGTGACCTCGACCTGATCCGCCGGGCGCTGGCCCGCGACGAGACCGCGGCTCGCGCCATCATGCAGGCGAACAACCGCCGGCTCTACCGGCTCGCCCGTGGCATCCTGCGCAATGATGGCGAGGCCGAGGATGTCGTGCAGGAAACTTACGTCCGCGCCTTCACGCATCTGGAGAGTTTTCGCGGCGATTCCAGCCTGGCGACCTGGCTGGCGCGGATCGCCATGAACGAGGCGCTGGGACGATTGCGCCGGCAGCGGCCGGGCGTGGAGTTGTCGTCATTGCCGCAGGGCATGCTCGAAGCCCAGATCATCCAGTTTCCCCGCGCCGCCGCAGACGACCCGGAAAAATCCATGGCCCAACGTGAAATTCAGCATGTCGTCGAACACGCCATCGACGAATTGCCGGAACCGTTCCGGCTCGTCTTCATCACCCGGGTGATCGAGGGCATGAATGTCGAGGAGACCGCCGAAATTCTCGGGCTCAATCCCGTGACCGTGAAGACGAGGTTGCATCGCGCCCGCGTCATGCTGCGCGACAATGTCGAGAAGAAGATCGGCCCTGTCGTGATGGACGCGTTTCCGTTTGCCGGCAGGCGCTGCGAGCGGCTCACCGATGCCGTGCTGAGCCGGCTCGGCTTAATCTGATTTTTTCGGGAACCTCCGGCCACCAGCGCCATCCAACTCCTGTGCAATCAACTTGAAAGCCGGCCGCTCGCGTCGGCGCCACAGGAGTGTCACACCATGTTCGTTCGATTGAGCGCGGCGATTGCCGCATTGAGCCTTTTGGGCGGTGCCGCACTGGCGCAGGGCGCAAAGCCCACCGATCCGCAGATCGCGCATATCGCCTACACAGCAGGTGTCATCGACATCGCTGCCGCCAAGCAGGCGATCACCAAGGCCAGCAACAAGGACGTCAAGGCGTTCGCGGAAGGCATGGTGCGCGACCATGAAGCCGTGAATAAGCAGGCGCTCGACCTCGTCAAGAAACTGAAAGTCACACCTGAAGACAACGACACCAGCAAGACACTGTCGAAGCAGGCGGCTGACAAGCTGGCCGAACTCGCCAAGCTGAAGGGCACCGAGTACGACAAGGCCTATGTCGCCAACGAGGTTGCCTACCACAAGGCGGTCAATGGCGCGCTGGAGACACTGTTGATCCCGTCAGCCAGCAATGCCGAGCTGAAGAGCCTGCTGCAGACCGGCCTGAAGCTCTTTCAGGGCCACCAGCAGCACGCCGAACACGTCGCCGCCGGCCTGAAGTAACGGAGACTGCCATGCTGCCGAGACGCACGTTTCTCATCGTGACCGCCCTGATAGCGGGCGCAATTGTCGTCCCGGCGCATGCCGCAACCATCCAGATCGTAATGGACGATCTCGTGGTGTCGCCGGCGCAGGTAACCGCCAAGGTCGGCGACACCATCGAATGGATCAACAAGGACATCTTCGCCCACACCGCCACCGCGCGAAACGGCGATTTCGATGTCGCCATGCCGCCGAAGAAGACTGTGACGTCGGTGCTGAAGAAGGCCGGTACGGTCGAATATTACTGCCGCTTCCATCCCAACATGAAGGCCGTGCTGACGATCGCGCCGTAAGCCGGTAACCTCGTCAGGTCAACGTCCCTCGCTGCAGCACCATCGCGAGCCGCACCGCGACCGCCGCCTGCCACACCGGATAGAGCACCGAGGTGAGATCGAGATCGAGCGCGCTGTCGACCGCCATCAGCGTACCGGCCAGCGTGCCCGTCAGCAGCATCCGCATCCATAACGCCGCATCGCGCGGCCCGGCCGGCAGCAGGGCGATCGCCAGCGCCATCAAGCCGGCGCCGACGAACCCGCCCGCGAGGCCTGCCAGCACATTGCGCATCATCTTGGAGGCGCCATAGGCCTGCAGATCGATCCAGATCGCAGCGTTCACCGCGCAGACAAAAGCGACCATGGTGACAATGCCGGCAAGCAGCGCCGCCCAAACCGGATTGGCGCTGCAGCGCCGCACCACGAAGAAGACAAGCACCGCAAACGGCACCGCCACCAGCGCCATGCGCAGATTGCCGGAACCGCCGGTGAACTTGTCGATCAGTTGCGGCGTGAGCGGCGTCAACAGGCCCGACAGCAGACCGCCGGCAGCGATCAGCAGCAGGTTGTTGCGGGAGCTATTGTCGGCAGCGACGGCCTCGGTCAACGCGTTCGCCTCCCTCTCTGCGGCGCGGCAATCTAGCACGATAACGGTTGCGATTGTACTCGCGCACAGCTTCACAAATAAAAGCCGCGCCAACCCGAAGGTTGACGCGGCCATGGCCGTTCTGTTGCCAGGTGGACCAACCCCGAACAGGTTACGCCGCGAGGCGCACTTCGTTCAATGCAACGTTATCGTTTGCATTTAGGTTTTTGACCCGATAACGGCGGTATCATGCCGAGCACAATTCAGAACTTCTTTGCGACCATCGATCCTGGTTCGCCCCCGCCATAGCAGCCCTGGGATTTTGCCTTGCGGCAGAATCGATCTCATGTGGAGCATGATCTTTTCGGATCGTGCTGTGGATGAGACCTTTAAGCTCAAGCTGCTAAGGTGGAGGCGCCGGGTACTGCCCCCGGGTCTGCCCGCAGTCCATTCTAAGGTTCAGCGCCATCGTCTTGCGACGGGGCGGTTGTACGCGAGATTGAGGGCGAAAGATAGGTCGGTGACAGATTGAGAATGGAGCGGGCGAAGGGAATCGAACCCTCGTATGCAGCTTGGGAAGCTGCCGTTCTACCATTGAACTACGCCCGCGAACGCTTTTGCGCTTCCCCTGATTAGCCGACCCCGGGCGTTCCGCCAAGCGGTACCCGCGCCTTCCCGCCCCCAGGCCCTTAACGGCTTACAAAGATTCCAGATGCGCACTTTGATGACGGTGTTATGATCCTGCCGGGGTTGGTGGCGTATGGCGGGGCGTGGCTACAGCATTTTTGACACGGGGATCGGCCGGTGCGGGATCGCATGGGGCGAGTTCGGCGTTATGGGCGTGCAGCTCCCGGAAGCCCGCGAGATCGACACCAGGCGGCGGCTGTTCCAGCTTTATCCCGACGCCCGCGAACTTCGCCCTCCGGAGAATGTCGCCATCGCGATCGGAGGCATCGTGGCGTTGCTACGCGGCGGCTACAGCGACCTTTCCGATGTCGCGCTCGACATGACCGGGATTCCCGCCTTCAATCAGCGCGTCTATCAGCTCGCCCGCACCATCCCGCGCGGCGAGACCCGCATTTATGCCGAGGTCGCCAGTGCGCTGCGCGCCTCGGGCGCGGTGTATTCGGTGGCGCAGGCGATTGCCCGCAACCCCTTCATGATCATCGTACCCTGCCATCGCGTGCTCGAGGCCGGGCACTATGCCGACAAGATATCGCCGAACGGCGGCGCCATCTCCAAGCGCCGGCTGCTGTCGATCGAGGGCACCCACCCGACCGCCAGCAAGACCCTGTTCGACGTGCTGCTGCCGGTTGCGCCGCCGCGCCCGCCTACCTAAATTTACGGGATGGCCGCGACCACCCTGCTCGAGCGCAAATCCATTTCGGTATCCGATTTCCGCTGCAGCGCGGGACCCGGCGATAAGCCTTTTGCCGAGCTGCACCGCTGCCACTCGATTTCGTATGTCCGCAAAGGCAGTTTCGGCCTGCACTGCCGCGGCAAGTTCAGTGAATTGGTGGCGGGATCGGTGCTGATCGGCCATCCCGGCGACGAATATACCTGCACCCATGACCACGTCTGCGGCGACGAATGCCTCTCCTTCTTCCTGGGGCCGGAACTGGTGGATGCGATCAGCGAAGCCAGGGATATCTGGCAGATCGGCTCGGCGCCGCCGCTGCCGGAACTCATGGTGCTCGGCGAACTGGCGCAGGCGGCGGCAGATGGCAGCAGCGACATCGGCCTCGACGAGATCGGGCAGGTATTCGCCAGCCGCTTTGTCGAGGTGGTCTCCGGCAAGCCACGTAAAGCTGGTCCCGACGCCGCCCGCGACCGCCGCCGCGCAGTGGAAACCGCGCTGTGGATCGATGCCAATTCGCACCGCGAAATCGACCTGGAAGATGCCGCCGCGCAAGCCGGCATCAGCCCGTTCCATTTCCTGCGGCTGTTCTCGAACGTGGTCGGCGTCAGCCCGCATCAATATCTGCTGCGCTCGCGGCTGCGCCATGCGGCGCGGCGGCTCGCCGATGACGATAGCCCGATCACCGCTATCGCCTATGACGTCGGCTTCGGCGACCTCTCCAATTTCGTGCGCACGTTCCATCGGGCCGCCGGCGCCTCGCCGCTGCGGTTCCGCCAGGCCTCGCGGGGGAAGCGCAAGATTCTCCAAGAACGGCTTGCCCTCAACTAGCTAGGGTTTCTCCAGGTTGCGCGGCATTCCCGCGCGCACTTCTCACTGGAGAACAGCAATGTACGACCACATCGGATTACGCGTCGGAAACCTCGACGCCAGCGTGCGCTTCTATACGGCAGCGCTCGCACCCCTCGGCTTTGTGCTGTGCTCGCGCGACGATTCCGGCGCCGGCTTCGGCCCCAAGGGCGAACCCGCGCTTTGGCTGCACTTGCACAAGGGCGCCGCCGGCACCGGTGCCCATGTCGCGTTCCGCGCCCCAGACCATGCCGCGATCAAGCAATTCCATGCCGAGGGACTTAAGGCCGGCGGCCGCGACAATGGCGGCGCGGGAGCACGGGCCGATTACAGCCCGACCTACTACGCGGCGTTTTTGATCGATCCTGACGGCAACAACGTCGAGGCGGTGTGCACGTAGGTGCGCACCGTAGGGTGGGCAAAGCGAAGCGTACCCACCATTCAAGACAACGGTCTGGATAGATGGTGGGCACGGCGCGAAGTGCGCCTTTGCCCACCCTACAGACCGATGCCTCTCATTCTCATTCGAAGGACATCAACCATGGCTTCCATCCACAAGGACATCATCATCGACGCCAATCCCAATGACGTCTGGGACGCGGTGCGCGATTTCGGGGCGTTGCATACGCGGCTGGTGCCGGGCTTCGTGCTCGACACCCGCCTCGACGGCGACGCGCGGATCGTGACGTTTTCCAATGGCACGGTGGCGCGCGAACTTTTGGTCGATTGCGACGATGCACGGCGGCGGCTGGTTTATGCTGTCATCAGCGAACGGATCAAACAGCACAGCGCCTCGGTGCAGGTGACCGCGGAAGGCAACGGCCGCAGCCGGCTGGCCTGGACCGTCGACGTGCTGCCGCATGAAATCGCGCCTTACATGAACGCGCAGATGGATCAGGCGGCGCTGGCGATGCAGAACGCGCTTGGGAAAGCCGCGGCATGATTTCCGCGTTTCTCGAAGCGCTCGGCGCGGTCGGTCCCTCAGCCGACCGCGCCGGCAAGATGGACCTGTACGGACGCTTCATCGGCTCCTGGGATCTCGACGTCAGGCAATTCTCCGACGACGGCCGCGAGCGTCGCCGCGCCGGCGAATGGCATTTCGGCTGGGCGCTGGAAGGGCGCGCGATACAGGATGTCTGGATCGTACCGCCGCGTGGCGAAGGGCGCCACGGCGACGCCACCGCCAAGATCAATTCCTATGGCACGACGCTGCGGGTCTACGATCCCGATATCGACGCCTGGCGGATCCAGTGGACCGACCCGGTGGCGCGAAGTTTTCTGCAGATGATCGGGCGTGTTGAAGGCCATGACATCGTGCAGCACGGCACGCGGCCTGATGGACAGCTGATGCGCTGGAGTTTTTCCGAGATCACACCTAACTCGTTCCTCTGGCGCGGCGAGATCTCCGCGGACAACGGCGCGAGTTGGCGTGTCAATACCGAGTTCACCGCCCGACGCCGAGCACCGTGATCTGTCGCACAGATCAGCCTTTCGCGCGCTCCTAGCGTCACCATTTGCGCCCGGATGGCACCGCCTCCGCGGGCCGCGGCGCATTGGGAGGTCGAACCATGACTGGAGCTGACAAGGTTGTGTGTCAGGCGGCCACGCTGCTGCTGCTGTTTGCCCTGACGACGACGCCGGCGAAAGCGCAATTCGCCGGCTTCGGTGGCGGTGGCGGCGACGACATGATGACTCAGATGGCGCCGATGCTGGAAATGATGAAGGCGAAGATGGGCAAGCGCCGCTTCGGCATGATGATGCAGACCATGGGGCCGATGATGGGCCGCATGATGGAAGGTGGAGGCGGTGGTTTTGGTGGCATGATGGGCGGCGGTGGAATCCCCGGCGGCTTCGGTGGCGGCTATGGCGGCGGCATGGCCGACGGCTATGGCGTCAACATGGGCGGCATGGGCGGCGGCGACATCATGGGCATGCTCGGCGGCCCTGGCGGCGGCGAGATGATGAGCATGATTCCGCAGCTGATGCGCATGGCCAATATGGGTGGCAGCCGTCACGGCCGGCGTCATCGGCGGCGCTGAGCTACGACAGCGCCGGACGAGCCTTGGCAAGGGGACCCTGCTTCGGTCCCCACCGCGTCAGGATCACGCTTGCGCAGGACAGCAGACCGAGCAGCATCATCGATGCTGCCGTCAGCATGAAGTAGTCCATGGCGGTGGCATCGTGCGTCGACAGCCACCAGCCGCCGATGATGATGAACACCAGCCGCGCGGTCTGCGCCAGCACGGGGCCGAGCACCTTGGCCGCGCCCTGCGATGAAAAATAGCAGGTCGTGGCGAGGCCGAGGAAGGCATACATCGGCGCCGCCGTAGACAGATACTGCCGGCTTGCGGCGCGCACGCCCGCATTGTCGGTGAAGAGATTGACCCAGATGTCGGGGAAGATCGCGATCAAGGTCGCAAGCGCGCCGACCCCGACAAAGGCCACGCCTCCCGCGATCCAGCAGATCCTGCGGGCCCGCGCGATGCGCTGCGCGCCGATCGCCATGCCGACCATCGGCACCGTCGCGATGCCGACCGCAAAGGCGATCGACGTCAGCATGAATTCGAGCCGCGCGCCGATGCCGTAACCGGCCAGGATCTCGGTGCCGAAACCCGCCAGCATGTAGGTGAATATGCTGATCGTCAGCACCGACTGCAGCGGCGAGAAGCAGGCGATGGCGCCGACCTTGAGGATGTCGATGAACATCGCCCAGCGAATCCGCAGGCCGATGAGCTTGGGAACGACGCGCGCACGGCCGGAAAACAGATACCACGTCATCACGGAGATGCTGACCATAAAGGCGATCAGCGAACCGGCGGCGACGCCGCGCATGCCGAATTGCGGAATCGGCCCGAGGCCGAGACCGAGCGTGCCGCCAAGGATGATCTGGCAGACGGCGGAAATGAGCATCAGCAGCGACGGCAATTTCATGTTGCCGGTGCCGCGCAGGATGCCGGCCATCGTGTTCATCAGCCACGGCACGACGGCGCCGCCGAAAAATATCTGCGTGTAGCCGATCGCCTGCGCCAGCACGTTGCCGCGGCCGCCGAGCAATTCCAGCAACTTGGGGCCGAAGATCAGCATGCCCAGCATGAAGACGAGCCCGAAGCAGAGGCCGATCAGCAAGGCATGCGCGGCAAGCACCGACGCCCGCTCGGTATCACCGGCACCGAGCGCGCGCGCGATCGCCGACGCAACGCCGCCGCCCATGGCGCCACCTGACATCGTCATGGTCAGGATCACGCAGGGAAACACCAGCGCCATCGCGGCCAGCGATTCCACCCCTAACCGGCCGATATAGGACGTCTCGGCGATCACCACGCAGGTGCCGGCCGAGAGCGCAATGACGTTGGGCCAGGCGAGCCACAGCAGCGTGCGCAGGATCGGACCGTCGATCAGCGCGTTCTTCGCCGGCGGCGGCGGTGGCGGCAGCGGACGTTCTTCCTCGTCGACGGGAATTTCGGCAACGCCGATATCGGACATTTCTGCTCCCGCGCGCGAAAGGCAACCTTAAGGTCGCGCGCCCATTCAATATTTTGGGCGCATTATCTCGCTGCGCCGAGCTGTTTCCTAGCACGGCAAGGCCTGATTCCGCGTGCGCGCAACGCAATGGGGCCCTGCGCGATTGCAGGCGAGCGCGCTCTCTTTAGCCGATCGACCAGACGAACGGTGCCTTTCCGCCGGTTGGCGGCTTCAAATGGACCGGAATATGGCGGCCGCAGCCGGCCGCCAGACCCTCGAACAATCCCTGCAGGACACTGGCGCAGGCCGGGTGATAATCGCCGACATCGGCCATCAGCTTCCAGCTCTGCTGCCGGATTTCGAACGTACCGTCGGACTCGCTGATCTCAACCGCATCATCCTGCGCCTCGAACAGCGCACGCAGGAAGCTGGCAAATTCCTTCGGCCCGCCGCGGCGCGCCCCGAGGTTTTGCGCGATCTCGTCGAAATATTGCATGCCGATCAGCTTGCCGGTGAGGTGCAACAGATATCGGGCGTCCTCCGGGCCGAAGCATTGCACCATCACGGGAGCCGCGGTCTTCACATATTCCATCGCATAGTTGCGATAGGCCTTTTCCAAACGCGGCTTCGGCCAGCTTGCAACAGGCAATGCCGGCGCGGTGGCGGGATCGAAGCGCGGCGCTTCGAGATGCCGCGCGAACACCATCCGCGCATCAAGGTCCAGCGGATGATCATATTCGCAGTAATAGCCTTCGAGGCCGTCCTGGCCGTCGACGCTTTGCTTCGTGCAGACGAAGCCGAGATTGAGATTGCCGAGCGCCACGCCGTTATTGCCGTGCCATCCGCGCAGCATCGCGCGCGACACTTCGCCGGGCACGCCGCAGATCGCGGTGCCACGCCAGATCCAGCGCGGCGGCGGATAACGGATCCAGGCCTTGCGATCGGTCTCGTACATGTATTCGACATGAACGCCGCCGATCCAGTTGGAGAGATAGTGATACTGCGCCGCCGCGACCGCCGGCGGCAGATGGCTGAGCCCGAGTTTTTCCAGCCCCGGCAGGAAGCGTTCCTGCTGCTGGCGGCGAAACACCCGGAACACGAACTCGGCGGCGTCTGCGGTGCCGCGGCGGGAGACGACGGTGAGAACGAGGCCGGTGAAAAACGCGTGATAGAGATCAGCGATGCTGCGCCACTTCGCCCATTGCGCTTCCCGGGCTGCTTGCTCGCCGCTCATGTTCTCTCCCGCCTTCATTCGTTGTCGGCGACGAGCATATATCAGCCGTCATTGCGAGCGCCAGCGAAGCAAGCCATGCCACTACGCGTGGAGAGCATGGATTGCTTCTTCGCTAACGCTCCCTTGCGCAAACGCTTCGCGTTTGTCGCAGGCAATGACGAGGGTGAGAATTACAGCCGGAAATGCTTGCTCAGCTTCAGGCCCTGCGCCTGATAGTTCGAGCCGATGCGCTGTCCGTACATGGCGTCGGGCCGCGCCAGCATCTTTTCATAGACCAGACGGCCGACGATCTGGCCGTGCTCGAGGATGAACGGCACTTCGCGCGAGCGCACTTCCAGGACGGCGCGCGAGCCCTGCCCGCCGGCGCCGGCATAGCCGAAGCCGGGATCGAAAAAGCCGGCATAATGCACGCGGAATTCGCCGACCAGAGGATCGAACGGCACCATCTCGGCGGCGTAATCCGGCGGAATCTGCACCGCCTCTTTCGAGGCCAGAATATAGAACTCGCCGGGATCGAGGATCAGGCTGCCGTCCGGGCGCGCCGCGATCGGCTCCCAGAATTCATCGACCGCATAGCCGCCGCGGCGGTCGACATCGACCACGCCGGTGTGGCGCTTGGCGCGGTAGCCGACAAAACCGCCGGAATTCGCGCCGCTCAGATCGACGCTCAGCGCCACGCCATTGGCGAGATCGGCGTCGTCGATATCGACCAGCCGCTCGGCCTCATGCAGCGCGTCCAGCTCGTCCGCGTTGAGGATGGCGTCGCCGGTGCGGAAGCGCACTTGGGACAGCCGGGATCCCTCGCGCAGCAGCACTGGAAACGTCTTCGGGCTGATCTCGGCATAGAGCGGCCCGTGATAGCCGGCGCCGATCATGTCGAAGCGGCGGGTGCCGTCCGCGATCACGCGGGTGAACACGTCGAGCCGCCCGGTCGAGCTCTTGGGGTTGGCGGCGGCGACGATCTCCGGCGGCAGCGCGAGGCTCTCCAGCAGCGGCACGATGTAGACGCAGTTGGTTTCCAGCACCGCCCCGTCAGTGAGGTCGATCTCGTGCAGTTTCAGCTCGTCGATACGCTCGGCGACCGTCGCACCCGGCCCCGGGAGGAAGCTCGCGCGCACCCGGTAGGCGATGTCGCCGAGGCGCAGATCAAGGCTCGCGGGCTGGATCTGGCTCTCGACAAAGGGATAGGCCGGCAGGATCAGGCCCGCATCCGCCATCGCCGCGATCATGCGGTCGGGCAGAATTCCGTTGGCGTCGGGCGGCAGCGTGAAAGGCACGGCGGTCCTCAAGGGAGCCCGGGAGGATGACCCAGATGTCATCCAAACCTCATAAATATGGGCATTTAGGGGTTATCCGATGGCTGGCTTGACGAAAAGGGCGCGAGGGAATATCAGCATGACTTATCCCGTGGTGATTTGAGCCGGCCGGCTTGCAGCCACGTTAAATAAGTCGCTAAACAGGCCGGGGACACGTGTGATCCCGGCCTGTGGAAATTTTTCCAGGCCGGTTTTTTGTGACCATTTTCAATGGTGGTCACGACGGAGGTCACATGCCTGAGGCTAAGTCTACCACCCGCTATCGTCCCGAAACCCGCCTTGTCCATGGCGGCACACTACGCTCGCAGTTCGGCGAGACGTCCGAGGCGCTGTTCCTCACCCAGGGCTACGTCTACGACAGCGCGGAGCAGTGCGAGGCCCGATTCAAGGGCGAGGAGCCCGGCTTTATCTATTCGCGCTATTCCAATCCGACGATCGAGATGTTCGAGCGCCGCATGATCCAACTCGAGGGCGCGGAAGCCGCGCGCTCCACCGCGACCGGCATGGCCGCGGTGGCGACCGCGATCCTCGCGCCGCTCCGGGCCGGCGATCACGTGGTCGCTTCGAAAGCCCTGTTCGGCTCCTGCCTTTACGTGGTGCAGGATCTCCTGCCGCGCTACGGGATCGAGACGACGCTGGTCGACGGTCTTGATCTCGACCAGTGGCAGCGCGCGTTGCGGCCGAACACCAAGTCCTTCTTCCTGGAGAGCCCGACCAATCCGACGCTCGACGTGCTCGACATCCCGGCGATTGCCGAGATCGCGCACAGTGGCGGCGCACGGTTGATCGTGGACAATGTGTTCGCCACGCCGATCTGGCAGAGCCCGCTGACGCTCGGCGCCGACGTCGTTGTCTACTCCGCCACCAAGCACATCGACGGCCAGGGCCGCTGCCTCGGCGGCATCATCCTGGCCTCGGAAGCGTTCGTCGCCGAGCACCTCCATAACTTCATGCGCCATACCGGCCCGTCGATGTCGCCGTTCAACGCCTGGGTGCTGCTCAAGGGACTGGAGACGCTGGCGGTACGTGTACGCGCGCAGACCGAGACCGCGGGCAAGGTGGCCGATGCGCTGGCGAAGCATCCGAAGATTTCGCGGCTGATCTATCCCGGCCGTGCCGATCATCCGCAGGCCGAACTGGTGAAGCGGCAGATGCGCGCCGGCTCGACCTTGGTCGGCTTCGAGGTCAAGGGCGGCAAGCAGGCCGCGTTCCGCTGCCTCAACGCGCTGCAGATCTCGCGGATCTCGAACAATCTCGGCGACGCCAAGAGCCTCGTCACCCATCCGCCGACCACGACGCATCAGCGTCTGACGCCGGAGGCGCGCGCCGAACTCGGCATCAGCGAGGGCTTCATTCGCTTCTCCGCCGGGCTCGAGCATGCGGATGACCTGATCGAGGATTTCGAGGCCGCGCTGGAGAAGGCGTGAGGTAGCTGCACGCGTAGCCACACAACAGGTGTCGTCCCGGCCTTGAGCCGGGACCCATAACCACAGGGCGTTGTGAGTTAGGGAAGTCGTCGACCACTGCCTTTTAGCCGCACGGTCGCGGCGTATGGGTCCCGGCGTTCGCCGGGACGACGGCGGTGTGTAACGGCAACAGCCGCAATCACATCGGCCGGTACGTCCGGACGTTCGACGGCACGTTGACGCCGAGCTTGATCTGGCCGACCGAGCGGATGATGTCGTCGCCGAGCAGCTGCGCGAAGCAGGCGTAGCCCCAGTCGCTCATGTGCAGGCCGTCGGCGATGACGAAATTGTCCATCGGGATCGCCTGCTTCTCGTGCCAGTCGCGCATCACCTCGAAGCGCGGGAAGATACCGACCTTGCGCAGTTCGGCGACCTTGTTGAGCAGGTTGATCATCTTGCCCGCGCTCTCCGCGCGTTCGTTGACGCGCGGCGAATATTGCGGATCGATCAGCACCAGATCGGCGCCGGTCGCCTGAATGCGCGCGACACCGTCTTCCACCAGCTTGATGGTCTCAGCCGGATCGAGATTGCGCAGCACGGCATTGGTGCCGACCTGCCAGATCACCAGGTCCGGATGCATGTCGATGACCGAGGTCTGCAGCCGCTTCATCATTTCAGGCGCGTCCTCGCCGCCCTGGCCGCGATTGATCACGGTGATGTCGGCGGTCGGATATTGCCGGTGCAGCTGCGCTGCGAGGCGGTTGGGATAGTTGAATTCCGGCGAGGTCGCGCCGAAGCCCGCGGTCGACGACGATCCGAACGCGATGATCACCACCGGCTCGCCCGCGGCGAGCTTGCCCGCGACACGCGGCAGCGATCCCATCTTTTTGGCGCCACCCTTCGGCGGCAGGCAGGGAACACGGCTGAAAATGTCGGCGGCCGATTTCGCGACCTCTTTGGCCTTGTCGATCGCCTTGCCGGTAACGCTCCTTTGCGCCGCCGGACCGGACGGCTCGGCGGCCGCCACGCTGCCCGCACCCGTGGTCGGCGCCGCCGGCGGTTTGGCGGCTTCAGTTTTGGCCGTGTCGGACAGCGTCGCCTGCTGGGCGGTCTGGGTCGCCTGCGCCTGCACCGGCAAAACGGACGCCGGCATCATCAGCACCGTCGCCGCGATGGCGAACGCTGCCAGCGATGTCGACGGCAAAAAAGGGCAGTAACGACTCATTTACGCTAGTTCCTCAATTCTGCTGGGCCGGGTTCACATGCGCCGCGTCGATCACGAATTTCGACAGCGCGCGGCCGAGGCAATCGTGCACCCGCTTGGCAAGGTCAGGGCCATGCGACGTGCTGGACAGGTCGAAGTCTCCCGCGTCGCTCCAGTGCCGCATCATGGAGAAGCGGTCGAACAGGGGAACGTCGTGCTGCTGCGCCACCACGCGCATATTATCCAGGTAGGGCGGCGCGGAAATCATCGTTTCAGTGCGCGGGCTGTATTGCAGATTCATCAGGATCACGTCGGCCCCCGCCTTCTGCAAGGCAGCCACACCCTCTTCAACACCGGCGCGGAAATCATCGGGATCGATCGATCGGATAGCATCGTAGGTGCCGGTCTGCCAGATAACCAAAGTAGGCTTTCTTACTTCCACGAGCTTAACAAGTCCGCCAGCGACCTCTTCGGCCGTCTTCTTGACCTGTAGTTCTACGGATACGTTCACCGCGACCTTCGGAAGCGCCTCCTTCAACATGACCTGCAGCCGGCCAGGATAGGCGCTGGCTTCGGACGCCGCGATGGTCGACGACCGGCTGCCCACCACCAGAATCTCCAGCCGGCGGTCGCCGGCAATGGCCGTCTCGACCTTAGGCAACTTACTCTCGGACGTCAGCAGATAGGCCGGAACCTCGCAATTGGCAGGGGCATCCTCGGCGCGCACGGGAGCCACGGCCAGCAAGCCGGCAATCAAGGTCAGCCCCAGGATCATCACCGGGTTGGACTTCATCAGCCCCCTCCCGCCATATCGGCGTTGCCAACAGCGCCCTTTTTCTTCGAGGCATTCTTGTCGGCGGAATGCTTGTACCACGAAATGACCCACGCCATGCCGGACATGATGAGTACCCCGACGACGCTGATCAGGAAATGCAGGCCCGCTCCACCGGAGATTTCGGCCAGCACGAAATGCCCCGCGAAGGCGAGGAAGACGCCGAGGCAGAATATCTCAAGCGAATGCTGCCCGCACAGGATCAATGGTCGCAGCCAGGGTGATTTCAGCCCCGGCCAGTCCTTGTGCAGGAAGCGCACGGTGAGCGCCGCCAGCGCCAGGAAGTGCGCGAACCGCAGCACATCCAGGTCGGTCTTGGTGATCGGGTACATCCACTGCTCGATCAGCTTCGGCATGAAGCGGCTCAGTTGCGGGATGTGCCAGGTCAGCGTGACGAAGAAGGCGGCCAGCAGATAGGCAATGCAGATCCACATCGTGATCCTCGAGGAGAGGATCGCCGACATCCGCTCGGCGCCGCCGAGCGCGCACCAGGCGCCGAACACGAACAGCAATTGCCATGCGAACGGATTGAAGGCCCAGAATCCGTTCGGATAGGCCGACAGGTACAGATCGAAGTGCCAGGTCGCCGCGTAGAGCGCCACCGACAGCGCCAGCGAGACGTCGGGCCGCCACTTCATCAGCCACAGGATGAGGGGCAGGAACAGCATCAGCACGATATAGAGCGGCAGCACGTCCATGTTGACGGGACGGAATCGCAGCAGCAGCGCCTGGATGATCGTGACATCCGGCTGCTTGAGGAAATCCATGATCCCCATTTCTTCCGAATACAGCGGGTTGTTGAAATTGGTGGCGACGTAGGAAATCTCCGCCAGGAAGATCGTGAACAGGAACACATGCGCCACGTAGATCTGCCAGACCCGCCGCATGATGCGGGCGGTGGCGATCACGAAGCCGGATTCCAGCATGGCGCGGCCATAGACGAACGCCGCGGTATAGCCGGAGATGAAGATGAAGATCTCGGTGGCGTCGGAAAAGCCGTAATTGCGGATCGTGAACCAGGTCAGGATGTTCGCCGGCAAATGATCGATGAAGATCAGCCACAGCGCCAGGCCGCGAAACAGATCGAGCCGCAATTCGCGCTCGCCGGCCGCCGGCAGCGTGATCGCCGGCGCGGAGGTTACCGCGGCGTTACTCACGGATGGTCCGGTAATTTGATCGGCAATGGACGACATCGGGCACCGTTTTGGCAGCGAATCTGACGCAAATTGCACGGCACGAGGGCACAATATCGGCCCCCCAAGCACGCAAGACAAGCCAGATACGGCGATCTGGACCGCGCGGGTGCGCCTTAGGGCGAAACTGTGTTGAAACAAGGATGGAATAGCGTGGACGCCCCGCCCCTGCCGGCCGGCCCCGCGATTGGTTCCATCGGCTTTCTTGGCTATGATGCGGCACAGGATTCTGGAAGCTTTTATTCATGTACCGCGCCGTCACCCGTCAGATCGAAGTCACCGTCGAACCTAACTTCATGCCGGACCACCCGTCGGTCGCGAA
Organism: Bradyrhizobium sp. AUGA SZCCT0177; assembly: GCF_018130125.1. Classification (NCBI taxonomy): domain Bacteria; kingdom Pseudomonadati; phylum Pseudomonadota; class Alphaproteobacteria; order Hyphomicrobiales; family Nitrobacteraceae; genus Bradyrhizobium; species Bradyrhizobium sp. AUGA SZCCT0177. The sequence continues at coordinate 205,285 of NZ_JAFCMA010000012.1, forward strand.
GGGCCAGTATTTCTGGTCCTACACCATCGTCATCACCAATTCCGGCAATGAGACCGTGCAGCTGCGGACGCGGCACTGGATCATCACCGACGCCACCGGCCGCAAGCAGGAAGTCCGCGGCGAAGGCGTGGTCGGCGAGCAGCCGGTGCTGGCCCCCGGCGAACGCTTCGAATACACCTCCGGAGTGCCGCTCCCCACCGCGTCCGGCTTCATGACCGGGCGCTATCAGATGGTCAACGAAAGCGGCGAGAAATTCGAGATCGACGTGCCGACGTTTTCGCTGGATAGCCCGGATAACAAGCGGGTGTTGAATTAGGGGGCACTTGTCTCACCTCCTCACCGCGCGTCGTCCCGGCGAACGCCGGGACCCATACGCCGCGGCGGTTGTTGTTTGCAGAAGGTCTCTAACGCCACGCTCCAATTGATAGGCCGCGGCGTATGGGTCCCGGCTCAAGGCCGGGACGACACCGGTGTTAGTTGATGCACTGAGCACTGAACACACCTTTGCGTTCTCGCGGCGCGATGCGCCCGAGCTTTGCTGGAAACTTCCCGCCCTCTCATCGAGAGGGCGCAGGGAAGACCGGGTGCGCGCTGCACCCGCGGTCCCGTGTGCGGTTTGCACAAAACAAAGTGCACACGAGCATACAGGGCAGCGGAGAACACCCGGCCTTCCCTGCGCAATGGCTTTACGGCTTATGCCGTGATCTCCCCGGAGACGAGTTCTTGGTTGACTCCGTCGCCGCCGTT